>NZ_JBFUID010000024.1:0-86678 GCF_056402055.1 Pseudomonas sp. P4_C4
CCTTAAAGCTGTCCAGGCAAGGCGTAGGCCGCTGGGAATGGTTGTTCCCTTTCCAAGGCCTGCAACGCAGCATGGCCAGCTTTAAGGCACAACCCGGTGGGGAAACTAATTGAGAACGCCCCCGCTCGTAACAGCGGCGAATCCTCAGGCAGATGCACGAGTAACGCCGCCGGGCGAACCGAGAAACGCAAGTTGTCCCCCTCCAGGGCAGGCGCGCACGAATAAACATGCTGTCGACGCCAGAAGCCCCCCGCCGTTAAAAGTCGCAAGAAAACGAATTACTTCCAGTCGGACAGTCTTGATCCCCCCACACGGCAGGATTTTTCTTACAAAAAGTGAGGAATCGGCTCAATTGACCGGAAACCTGAATTGGTAGACTTTTGGGGGCTACAGCAGGACACCACAAGGACGTGCCATGCAAAGCCAAAACCTCGGATCACCGGCCATTTCGGTCTTGCCGCTCACAGATAATAAAAATGCAGGCCATCGAGCTGAATACCGCAACAGCACAAAAGCCACGGGAGAAGTTGATATGGAACCTCGCGTCACCGAGCTGGAAACACACCTCAAGAGCTTACGCAGGGACATGGACGAAGTCCTGGATGACGTCAAATCCATCAAGCACAGGCTTGCCTATTCCGCCTGCGGAACAGCCGTGATCCTCGGCCTCCTTGGCTGGATCGCCAATAGCCGTTTCGAGCAGGTTATTTCATTGCTTCTGGCGCATTGAGTGGCCTTCAACACAAAACCCGGTTCAATCAACCGGGTTTTGTGTGACCAAGCCGCTGAAACTATCAGCTCAGAACTTCACTCAGCGGAATGAAGAAAACGCTATCGCCCTGAACCAGCGTGCGACCTTCCAGGACTTCTACCAATCCATCAGCCCAGGCAGCGCTACGCAATACGCCAGAACTCTGGTTTTTGTAGATCGTCGCCCTGCCGTTTTCCAGCCGTCCGCGCAAATACTCACGCCGATTGCCAGGTTGGAGCCAGTCAAACCCTGCCGGCACCTGCACCTTCAACGGCTCGACTTCTTCTACACCCTGACGGCGCAGGAGATAGGGCCTGGTCAACAATGCAAAAGTCACGAGGGTCGATGCCGGATTGCCCGGCAAGCCAATCACCGGCACACCGCGAAAATGTCCGAAGGTCAACGGTTTACCGGGCTTGATGGCGAGTTTCCACAGCGTCAATTCGCCCTCTTCGCGCAAGGCGATACCCAGAAAATCGGCTTCCCCTACCGATACGCCACCGGTCGAGAGGATCAGGTCGACATCCTTCAATTCACCCAATCGGGAACGAGTGGTTTCCAGATTGTCCGCAAGAATGCCCGCGTCGACGACCTCACACCCCAAACGCTGCAACCAGCTGCACAACAACACCCGGTTGCTGTTGTAGATCTGTCCCGGCCCCAGCGTCTGCCCAGGCTCAATCAATTCGTCGCCGGTGGACAGCACCGCCACACGCACCTTGCGAACCACCTCCAGCTCAGCGCACCCCAATGAGGCAGCCAATCCTTGCTCGATCGGCCCCAACCGCGTACCTGCCGGCAGAATCAGCTCGCCGACGGTGGTTTCCTGGCCTTGCGGACGGATGTTCTGACCTTGGGTCAAGGCTTCAGTGAAACGTACTCGCTCATCCGCCTGAACCTCGACATTTTCCTGCATCTCGACGCAATCGGCACCGGCGGGAACAGGCGCCCCGGTGAAAATGCGCGCACAGGTTCCTGGCAGCAACGGATCGGGGGCCTGGCCAGCAAACACCTTCTGACTGACCACCAACGGCTCTCCCGTCCAGTCCGCCATGCGCAAGGCAAAACCATCCATGGCACTGTTGGGCCAGGGTGGCAGGTCAAGGGTCGACACCAGGTCTTCAGCCAGTACACGCCCCTGTACCTGTGCCAACGGCAAGCGTTCGCGCTCGACAATCCTTGTAGCCTCGGCCATTTCCAGCAAGCGTGCCAACGCCTGCTCGACGGGCATCAGGCTGCCAGTCTTGCCAGGCTTACCCACGGGATTCACAAGGCGCTGCCTGTTTCAAGTGAGGCACGAAATTGCACGGCCGATGCCGCGAATCCAGTTGCTCGGCCAGTATGCCGTCCCAACCGGTGCGCACGGCATTGGTGGAGCCCGGCAAGCAGCAAACCAGCGTGCCGTTGGCCAGACCGGCCAACGCCCGGGACTGAACGGTCGAAGTGCCGATATCGGCAACCGAGATCTGGCGGAACAGTTCACCAAATCCATCAACCTGTTTGTCCAGCAGGCAGCCGACGGCTTCCGGTGTGCTGTCACGCCCGGTAAAACCGGTGCCGCCGGTGATCAGCACAACCTGTACGACATCGTCGGCAATCCAGTTGGCGACTTGCGCGCGAATTTTGTAGAGGTCATCTTTGAGCAACACCCGGGCTGCCAGGTAATGACCGGCGGCGGTCAAGCCGTCGACAAAGACCTGACCTGAGGTGTCGGTTTCCAGTGTGCGGGTATCGCTGACAGTCAGCACTGCAATATTCAGCGGTGCGAAAGGTACATCAGCCTTGGCTTTCATAGGCTCGTCCAGTTGTAGGAGAAACAGCCCGGTGTTATATCACAGCGCTCCGTTTTTTCGCCGCTCCCATGGAGACCTGCCATGACCTCGAATTCACAATTGCCACCCTGCTCCATTCTGCTCCTGGCGGGCGGTCGCGGCCAACGTATGGGTGGTCGGGACAAAGGGTTGCTGGACTGGCAGGGCGAACCCCTGATTGCACATCTGCATCGCAAGACCCGCCCGCTGAGCGATGACCTGATCATCTCCTGCAATCGCAACCTTGAGAAGTACGCGCCCTACGCCGACCAGTTGGTCCACGATGATGAAGGTGACTTCCCCGGGCCGCTGGCCGGTATTCGCGCTGGCCTGAAAGCTGCTCGCCATAGCCATCTGCTGGTCTTGCCCTGTGACGTTCCGGGCATCGATGCGGCGCTGATCGACAATATGCGCGAGACCGCCAACCTGCATCCGGACAAGCCGCTGATGGTGCGGCATGATGACCACTGGGAACCGTTGTTGTGCGTGATTCCTGTGCTACACAGGGCAGCATTTGAAAACGCCTGGAACGAAGGTGAGCGCAGCCCTGGCCGGTTGATGCGCAAGCTCGGTGCGACCGCACTGCAATGCCCCGACAAGGACCCTCGGCTGGCCAACCTCAACACGCCGGAACTGTTAAGCGGTCACGACACTGTGTCAGACTGAGATTAATCAGGAACTTGCGCGAATGGTGCACGTCTCAAGTTCGGTAACCAAAGATTTCTTATTCGGAGAAACACACTCATGACTCAACGGACCCTCGCCACTTTCATGCTTGCACTCGGCCTCGCCACCCTCGCCGGTTGCGCATCGCCTACGGTGATCACCTTGAATGACGGTCGCGAAATCCAGGCCGTCGACACGCCACAGTTCGACAAGGATTCCGGTTTCTACGAATTCGAACAGCTCGACGGCAAACAGACCCGCATCAACAAAGACCAGGTTCGTACCGTTAAAGAGCTGTAATCCTGGCACCGCCGGATACAGAAAAGCCCGCTTGATGCGGGCTTTTTCATGCCTGAGGAACAGCGCTTCAGGGTAGCTTTGTGATCACCATTGCAGGGTGATTTCACTCTCGAACTCTCGCGCCTCGCCTGTGACCGGATCGATAAATTTCAGCCCCTGAGCCAGCAGTTTCAATGGGTTGGCGTAGTCATCCTGCGCATCCTTGAGCACCTCGGGGTAAAACGGATCATTGCAGATACCGGCCCCCAACGCCGCCATATGTACCCGCAACTGATGTTTCTTGCCCGTCACCGGGTAAAGACCATAACGCCAGAGATCCCCCTGTTTCTCCCTGACTTCGACCGCAGTCTCGGTGTTGCTGGCCCCGGGCCCCTCCTGCATACGGAAGAACGGTTCGCCATCGACCAGTCGGCTTCTATGAACCAGCGGGAAAGCAAGTTCAGGCAACGCCGCAGCGATGGCCTCGTAACGCTTTTCGATCTGCCGGGTTGGAAACAACGACTGATAAGCCGAACGACTCTGCGGATTGGCGGAAAACAGTACCAGCCCTGCGGTATGCCGGTCGATGCGATGCAATGGCACCAGATGCGGATTGTCCAGGCGACGGATCAAGCGCCTGAGCAGCGTCTGTTCGACGTATTCGCCAGCCGGCGTCACGGGCAGAAAGTGCGGTTTGTCGGCCACCACCAGATGCTCGTCCGCGTACAGGATCGACTCGATCACCGGGATCGGCTTTTCATCCGGCACTTCGCGAAAATAATGAATCCGCAAACCTTCCTTGTAGGCCAGATCGAGGGCTATCGGCATGCCCTGCCCATCGAGGACCCGGCCACGGGCAATTCTGTCCAGCCATTGTTCGCGACCGATGGCGCTGAAATGCTCGCACAGGCAATCGACAACGGTGTGCCACGGGCCGGGTGGCAAGTAGAGCGTACTGGCCTGACTGTGTGCCGCGGAAAAAGAAGAAGTGGACATACGAAAGCTCTAACCCTCAGTGCAGAGCGGCATTATCCAACAGCAAGGGGAATGAACCTAGGGGGCGTTATCAATTAGTGTTCCCGTGAAAACTAATCGGGAGCGCCCCCTGGAGGAGATTCCTCAAGCCGGGATCTGCGTGCGCGCCGCCGCTTCGGTGTACTCCTTGAGCCAGCGCAGTACATCGACCGCTTCCCAGCGAGCGGGGTCGTACAGGGCGTACAACAATCCCTGATAACCCACGACATCGAGTTGCCGGTGATAACCCGCGCGCTGAAACAAGGCTTCGATTTCTGCGAAGCAGGTATTGAAATGCATTTTGTTGAAGGGCGTTTTCCCCTCGGTCACCAGACCATCCAGACGCAACTCAAGGACAGCCTCGCGCACGACGTCTGCGGACATCCGGTTCACGCTGCTCTTCAACTGTTCGACATTGACCACGATTCATCCCTCTCACGCCCGGGCTTGCCTGCTCACTCCCGAAAATCAGGAACGGCATGGCAGGCACCGCGAATAACTGTATACGCATACAGTATCCGATCAACATCGAATAAGCCAAGGGGATCAATCGCAAAGTTCGACAGACGGAACATACCGCCAGCACAAGAACCGCTCAACGCAGGAATGCCACCACCTGATCGGCGCTGAACGGCCAGCCCAGTTCAGCACCGGTATCGACTCGTCGCAGCACTGGAATTCGCAGGCTGTAAGCGGCGAACCACGCTTCATCGTCGGCGATATCCACCAGTTCAACCAGCAGGCCGCGCTCGACAAACTCCATCAACATGGCTTCGGCTACTTCACAGAGATGGCATCCAAGGGTGCCGAACAGCTGACATTCGGGAAGCATGAGCACTCAACCAGATAATGAATTGACCATTCTAGGCCTGCCCCGAAAAACCGTCGAGCCATTGAGCCCCCTGCCCTGCACAACAGCAGACCCGGCGCGGTAGGGAAACTAATTGAGAACGCCCCCTAATGCCACGGACGATGAAAAAACCTGAATCAGTCCTGGCTCACGGCACCGATCTTGTGGATCGACAGGTCCGCGCCGTAATACTCCTCTTCCTGACTCAGGCGCAATCCATGCAACGCCTTGATCACGCCATACACGGCAAACCCGCCGGCCAGTGCCACAGTGACGCCCAGCGCAGTACCAATCAACTGGCTGATCAGGCTGACCCCGCCCAACCCGCCCAAAGCGGTCTGGCCGAAA
The DNA here is from genome assembly GCF_056402055.1 of Pseudomonas sp. P4_C4. Lineage (NCBI taxonomy): Bacteria > Pseudomonadati > Pseudomonadota > Gammaproteobacteria > Pseudomonadales > Pseudomonadaceae > Pseudomonas > Pseudomonas sp. P4_C4. Next base: position 5,720 of record NZ_JBFUID010000024.1, read on the forward strand.
ATGCCGCAGGCGATGCCGCCCCACACACCGCACAAGCCATGCAACGGCCACACACCCAACACATCGTCGATGTGCCATTTGCCTTGGGCCGCGGTAAAGCACCAGACAAACAGCGCCCCCGCGACGGCACCGGTGACCAGCGCGCCCACAGGATGCATCAGGTCGGAACCGGCACAGATTGCCACGAGCCCCGCCAACGGGCCGTTGTGCAAAAAGCCGGGGTCATTGCGCCCGACAATCAGCGCCGCCACCGTACCGCCAACCATGGCCATCAACGAGTTCACCGCCACCAGTCCGCTGACACCTTGCAGGGTTTGCGCGCTCATGACGTTGAAGCCGAACCAGCCAACAATCAGGATCCACGAGCCCAGTGCCAGAAACGGGATGCTCGATGGCGCGAACGCGACCAGCCGACCGTCGCGATAGCGGCCATTACGCGGCCCGAGCAACAGCACCGCCGCCAGTGCCAGCCAACCGCCCATGGCATGCACCACCACCGATCCTGCGAAGTCATGGAAACCGGCGCCAAAGCGCTCCAGCAACCAGGCTTGCAAACCCAGGTTGCCGTTCCAGACAATGCCTTCGAAGAACGGATAGATGAACGCGACGATCAACGCGGTTGCACACAACTGGGGAACAAACCGGGCGCGCTCGGCGATCCCGCCGGAAATGATCGCCGGGATCGCCGCGGCAAAGGTCAGCAGGAAGAAAAACTTCACCAGTCCATAGCCATGGTCGGCATTGAGCACGGCCGCTGGCTGCATGAATGTCACGCCATAGGAAATCCAATAGCCTATAAAGAAGTAGGCCAGTGTCGAAACAGCGAAGTCACTGAGGATTTTCGACAACGCATTGACCTGGTTTTTCTGTCGCACGGTTCCGACTTCGAGAAAGGCAAAACCGGCGTGCATGGCCAGAACCATGACCGCACCGATCAGAATGAACAGCGTGTTGGAGCTATGGACCAGGGTGTCCACAGCGCTTTGCAGGTTTTCCATGGGATGGGCAGACCTTATGGCAGAAAAAAGCACCAAAGCAGTTCGCGATGACTGTCCACGCACCAAGTTGCGGCTTCGGAGCATCAGCGCACTGATCTCGTTGAACCACTTTGGCGCACGGACGCCCTCCAGGAAAAACGCGCCCCGGACGTTTACGCGAGTTTTTGATTGTTGGTCCTACGGTTTTACTGAAATCATGCCCGGCCATAGCGCAATGGTGCGGACCGGCGCACCACGACGTAGCAAAAGTTGTACCAGTCATTTGTACTGAACCTTCGCCGAAGGCTCATACTCGAACGCATCAGAAAGCCACTTATGGAGATCCCCCATGGCCCGCACCAAGGCAAAGACTGCTCAAGAAATCCTGATGAACGACTTTCAGACACTGGTCAGTGACACCGAACGGTTGCTGGAGCACACCGCGACCCTGGCCGGCGATCAGGCCGATGAATTGCGCGAGCAGATTCACGACAGTCTCTTGCGTGCCCGTGAAACCCTGAAGCTGACCGAAGACTCCCTGCGCGAACACGGCAAGGCAGCAGTCACCGCCACGGAAGACTATGTCCAGGCCAACCCTTGGCAATCCGTCGGGATCGCGGCCGGTGTGGGTTTCCTGATCGGCCTGCTGGCCAGCCGGCGCTGATATGTCGATCGGTGAATCCGGCCCGTCTGTAGCGGGAACCAGCTCCTCATCGCGGCGCCTGGGCGCTGCCTTCCTTGGATTACTGCACAGCCATGTCGAACTGTTCGGTATCGAATTGCAGGAACAAAAGACCCGCACCGTCAGCCTGTTGCTGTTTGCCGGCCTGGCGCTGGTGTTTGCATTGCTGCTGTTGGTGGGGTTGTCGACGCTGGTGCTTATTGTGTTCTGGGACACCTATCGCCTGACCGCCATCATCGGGCTCTGTGTGTTCTACACCCTCGCCGCCATATTCTGTGGAATGCGTTTGAGAGCAGCGATTTTCGATGAGTCCTCGCCCTTCCACGGCACACTGGAAGAGCTGGCCAACGATCGGGAGCGCCTGATGCCATGAACCTGCCTGAATTGCCACACAACAGCTCACGCACGGAAATGCGCAAAGCCCTGATCCGCTTGCGCATGGAAATGCATCGTCAGGAAATCCGCCACGAATCCGCGCAACTGCTACAACCTTTGCAGCGGGTGCGCGGGATAACGCAAAACCTGAAGGACGGCTTCGGCGTCAAGCACGCTCCACTCTGGGGCGTGGCTGCCGTCACGTTGCTGGGCTATCTGACCGGCAAGGGTGCAAAAAACGGTGGTGGCCTCAGCAGCCTGACCCGGCTGATCCGCCTCGGCACAACACTAGGGCCGCTGATCACACTGATCATGCAAGGTTCTTCGCGCAAAGACTGATGAGTCTGGCACATGTGGTGGTGCCTTACCGGCAAGCCGGCGCGCGGATAGCCATCGATGATTTCGGCGTCGGTTACTCATCGATATCGACGCCGCCGGACTGCAGTTCCGCTTGCAGGTCATGGCGCGAAACGGGAAGCTAGGCTATTAGTCACCTGACGGAGAGACCCCGCCTTGGATTGGCACACTCTGCTTACCCGCGAACGCCTCGGAAAACCTCTGCACAGCCCTGAAGAGCTCGGTCGCAGCCCTTTTCACAAAGACCACGACCGCATCATTTTCTCGGGGGCTTTCCGCCGCCTCGGGCGCAAGACCCAGGTCCATCCGGTGTCCAGCAATGATCACATTCATACGCGCCTGACCCACTCGCTGGAAGTCAGTTGCGTGGGTCGCTCACTGGGCATGCGGGTCGGCGAAACCATCCGCAATGCCCTGCCCGACTGGTGCGAACCCAGCGACCTGGGGATGGTGGTGCAATCGGCTTGCCTGGCACACGATATCGGCAACCCGCCTTTCGGCCATTCCGGTGAAGACGCGATCCGGCACTGGTTCCAGCAAGCCGCCGGCCGTGGCTGGCTGGATGCAATGAGTGAAGCCGAGCGCAATGACTTCCTGAATTTCGAAGGCAATGCCCAGGGCTTTCGGGTACTCACTCAACTGGAGTATCACCAGTTCGACGGCGGCACCCGACTGACCTATGCAACGCTGGGCACCTACCTGAAGTATCCATGGACGGCCAGGCACGCCGACTCGCTGGGCTACAAGAAACACAAGTTCGGCTGTTATCAGAGCGAGCTGCCGCTACTCGAGCAGATCGCCCATAAACTCGGCCTGCCACAACTGGAGGAGCAACGTTGGGCGCGACATCCTCTGGTGTACCTGATGGAGGCTGCCGACGACATCTGCTATGCACTGATCGACCTGGAAGACGGCCTGGAAATGGAGTTGCTGGAATACGCCGAAGTCGAGTCCCTGTTGCTGGGCCTGGTGGGCGATGACTTGCCTGAGACCTACCGCCAGCTTGGTCCCGGCGATTCGCGCCGACGCAAACTGGCGATACTGCGCGGTAAAGCCATCGAACACTTGACCAATGCCGCGGCCCGGGCGTTTGTCGAGCAACAGGATGCGCTGTTGGCCGGTACGCTTTCCGGCGACCTGGTGGAACACATGCATGGTCCCGCCAAGCGTTGCGTGCTGAATGCCAAAGACATGGCCCGCAAGAAAATCTTCCAGGACAAGCGCAAGACTCTGCACGAGATCGGTGCCTACACCACACTGGAAATCCTGCTCAACGCCTTTTGCGGCGCAGCGCTGGAGCAGCACAACGGACGTACGCCGTCGTTCAAGAGCCGTCGTATCCTTGATCTGCTGGGCAACAATGCACCCGACCCTCACGGCCCATTGCACACTTCGTTTTTGCGCATGATTGATTTCATCGCCGGCATGACCGACAGCTATGCCAGTGACATGGCCTTGGAAATGACCGGACGCGCCAGCCACTGAGGTGTATCGATTGATCAGCCATTACAGCATTCGTAATGGCTGATCTCCCCTTCAAACTCCAACAGCACTCAAGTTTCGTCGAATCGCCCTACAGCACCTGTCGAGCAAACTGATCGCTTGTCCGGCACTCTCGCGAAACAATCGCCCTCCCTTCTGTTCGACAGATGAAGTGCGCCCCATGGCCGAAGACGATCTACGCATCCTCGTGGTGGAAGACCATCCCTTCCAACTAATAGCCACTCAGTACTTGCTGGAAAGTTATGGCTTCACCCGGCTGACTACCTCCGATAGCGCCAAAAGCGCCATGCAGAAAATGCTCGGGGCCGACCAACCGTTCGACATTCTTTTATGCGATCAATGCCTGCCCGATCTGACGGGACTCGATCTGGTCCGGTTCGCCAGCCAGCGAGGGCTGATCAGACAGGCGATCATTCTGAGTAGTCTGACAACGTCTGAATTGGATGAGCTTGTAAAAACAGCCACTGATTACGGGCTGCCATTATTGGGATATTTGATAAAACCACTGAAACAATCTGAATTTAGAGACTTGTTGACCTCAGCACTACTATAGAAAAAAGAAACATATAAAAGCCGGAAAACATACAACGTAAAACTTACAAACAACTTCCTTCAAAAGTACACCAAAGCGCTGGACTTTCTTAGCCTTCCTAATAAGAAACCTAGTTAACACGTAGTCCCATTCCTTTTGATCTGTAGGATTTCTCCTATATTGCTGCTACAGCTCGGTCAGTTCATGCGCCCCTTCAAGTATCTGAGCTAAGGTGCGCGCTTTATTTGAGCTCGCATGGGACTTGATTATGAACTCCGTTTTTATTGTCGACGATCACCCGGTTATCCGCCTTGCCGTTCGAATGCTGCTGGAGCATGAAGGTTACAAAGTCGTCGGCGAAACTGACAATGGGGTCGACGCCATGCAGATGGTTCGCGAATGCATGCCGGATCTGGTCATTCTCGACATCAGCATTCCAAAACTGGATGGCCTGGAAGTGCTATCCCGATTCAACGCCATGAATACACCTCTTAAAACACTGGTACTGACAGCACAATGCCCGACACTTTTCGGCATTCGTTGCATGCAATCCGGTGCCTCGGGCTATGTCTGCAAACAAGAGGACATCAGTGAACTGGTCAGCGCCATAAAAGCGGTATTTGCAGGTTACAACTATTTTCCGAGCGAGGCCTTGAACCCCATCCGCGGAGATGAAACACGCTGCATCGAACTGGAACTGTTCAAATCCGTAAACGACCGGGAACTGATGGTCTTGCAACTTTTTGCCCAAGGTCGCACAAACAAGGAAATCGCCAAGGGGATGTTTCTGAGCAACAAGACCGTGAGCACCTACAAAAAGCGCCTCATGCAGAAGCTCAAAGCCAAATCCCTGGTTGAACTAATCGAGATGGCTAAACGAAACGCGCTAGTGTGAGACCCTCGATGCCCAGCCGTTTGAAGGTTTATCTGATACAGGTGACTGCAGGTCTATGCGTGAGCACCTCGTTGTTTGGGGCACCGAACAGTGAACACTACACACTGCTCAGCCGTTCGAAGGCCGGAGCAATGGAGGTTCGACTGGATGAATCCCAACGGCAATGGATAAAGCAAAAACATGAACTGACGCTCGGGACGTCAGCCCCGGACTACCCCCCTTTCGACCTGACCACCAGTGGGCAGGACTATGAAGGGTTTACCGCCGATTACGCTGGTCTTCTGGGAAAAATAACCGGTTTGCCCGTCACGGTTCAGCGTTTCGATTCCCGAGGGGCCGCGATCGCTGCACTGGAAAGCGGCGAAGTCGATCTGCTAGGCACCGCCAATGGATTCGAAGCTGGCAATGCCGACATTGCACTGTCGATACCCTATGCCGTCGACCAACCCGTCTTGGTGACCCGCGAAGGGGAAACCCGATCCCTCACCGAGGGCCTGGCCGGATTGCGCCTGAGCATGGTGTATCACTACTTGCCGCTGACGGAAGTCAGGGCGTTGTACCCGAAGGCGATCATCACGTCCTATCCCTCCTACCAGAATGCAATCAACGCCGTTGCTTTCGATCAGGCGGACGTGTTTCTCGGTGACACCATTTCAACTCACTACATGATCAACAAGGGATACTTGAACAACATCCGGATGGCCAACTTCGGCAAACATGAAGCCTATGGTTTCAGCTTCGCCGTGAACAGGAGCAACCCCGAGCTGCTTGGCATCATCAACGCGACGATCACGGCCATCCCCTCCAGTGAACGAGAAAACATCGCCAAACGCTGGAGCGCCGGTAGCGACATTCTGCTGACCGATCAAAAGTTGCAACTCACTGAACGGGAAGAACGCTGGCTGGCACGCCACCCGATAGTGCGCGTCGTCGTCAACGAAGCCTTTGCGCCACTGACGTTTTTCGATAGCAACGGCAACTTTCGCGGTGTCACCGCAGATTTGCTTGAGCTGATCAGGCTGCGCACCGGCTTGCGCTTTGACATCCAGCACAGTCGGAGCGATGACGAGATGATCAAACAGATCAAGGACAACAAGGCCGATGTGATCGCCGCGTTGCTTCCCAGCGCGCAACGTCAAACCCAACTGAACTTTACTCGACCCTTTCTGGAAAATTCCTACGTCCTGCTGACCCGCAAAGCCGCCGACAGCCCGACCAACCTCGTGCAGTTGCAGGACAAGCGCCTGGCCATTGCCCGTGGCAATCCACTCATGGATTACCTGCGCAGAGAATTTCCCCGGATCAAGTTGATTGAAGCCCCGGACACCTTCAGCGCCGTAGAGTTACTCGCCGAAGGCCAGGTCGAGGGCGCGGTGAACTCACTGATCATTGCCAATTACTTCATTTCGTCGCGACTGTTCGAGCACACACTGCAAATCAGCACCACCATCGGCACCGAGCAGGCAGCGTTTTCCCTTGCCACCGCTCGGGGCGCCAAAGAGCTGAACGCGATTCTCGACAAGGCGTTACTAAGCATCTCGCCGGAAGAACTGGGCATCATCAACAGCCGTTGGCGCGGCTATTCGGCGTCTTCGCAAAACACCTGGCGCAACTATCAACGACTGTTCTATCAGATCGTCATCGGTGCCGGCGTGCTGTTGCTGATTTCCATTGCGTGGAACGACTACATGCGACGCCAGATCAAGCAACGCAAGGCCGCCGAGCGTGCGTTGAACGATCAATTCGAGTTCATGCGATCGCTGGTCAATGGCACGCCCCATCCGATCTACGTACGTGATCGCCAGGGACTACTGCAAAGTTGCAACGACAGTTACCTGCAAGCGTTCAGCGCCAGGCGTGAAGATGTCATCGGCAAAAGTGTCATGCAGGGATCGATGAGCAATGTATTCGAAGCCCGGGAGTACCAGGCTGACTACCAACGCGTGGTGGCCGAGGGCAGACCTTTGATCGTCGATCGCGAACTGCACATTGGCGGCCGGCGGCTGACGATCTATCACTGGATTCTTCCCTATCGGGATTCCAGCGCAAAAGTGCAAGGCATTATCGGTGGCTGGATCGATATCAGCGAACGGCGGCAACTGCTCGATGATCTGCGTTGCGCGAAAGAACGTGCCGATAACGCCAACCGGGCCAAAAGCACGTTTCTGGCCACGATGAGCCATGAGATCCGCACGCCGATGAATGCAATCATTGGTATGCTTGAACTGACACTCAAGCGTCTTGATCATCTGCACCCGGAGCGCGCGACCATCGATGTCGCATACAACTCGGCGAAAGGGTTGCTGGAGCTGATTGGCGACATTCTGGACATTGCCAGAATCGAATCAGGACGCTTGAGCCTGAGCCCGGAGCGCGTTAGTCCGGGTGAACTCGTAGCCTCGGTCGTGCGGATTTTCGATGGCCTGGCCCGACAGAAGAAGCTCGGGCTGGTACTGGAGTTTTCATCGGCCAACCCGACCTTCGATGTGTTGCTGGATCCTTTGCGCTTCAAACAAGTGCTGTCCAACCTGATCAGCAATGCCATCAAGTTTACCGAGCAAGGCCAGGTCCGGGTCATTGTCGATCTGCAGCCGGCAACGCAACCTGAGCACGTGCAAATGCGGGTGCAGGTTCACGACAGTGGTATCGGGATCAGCGAACAGGATCAACAGCACCTGTTCGAACCCTTCGCACAGGCCGACAACGCCATGCAATCGGCCAGGGGGGGCGCAGGGCTGGGGCTGGTGATCAGCCGCAACCTCTGCGAGATGATGGGCGGCAATCTGCAATTGCGTAGCGAACCGGGCGTCGGCACTCAAGTGGAGGTGTTGCTACTGCTGGAAACGTTGCCGCTACAACAGTCAGCCCAGGTGGCCGAAACGCAAATCATCGTCGCCACAACCCCGTTGAGTGTGCTGGTAGTCGACGATCACCCGGCCAATCGCTTGCTCACGTGCCAGCAACTGGAGTTTCTTGGGCATCGATTTACCGTCGCGGCCGATGGCCAGGAGGGACTGGATGCATGGAAAGACCAGCCGTTTGATCTGGTGATCGCCGATTGCAACATGCCGGTCATGAACGGTTACGAGCTAGCCCGCGCCATTCGCCAGCATGAACGACAAAACCATCGTCCTCCCTGCACCGTTCTCGGCTTTACCGCTAACGCCCAACCGGAAGAAGTACAACGCTGCAAACAGGCGGGAATGGACGACTGCCTGTTCAAACCCCTCAGCCTCGGTGCCTTGAGTCTATGGGTGGAAGGCATTGAGCCCACCCAGGCAGCCCCGGCGTTCAACCTGCACGGGTTGAAACTGCTGACCGGGGGCAACCCGATGTTGAACCGGCGATTGCTCAACGAGTTGGTGAATAGCAACCGCCAGGATCTGCAAACGCTGTTGTCGCTATCCAGCTCCGCAGATACGCAGGCGCTGAAGGACATTGCCCACAAAATCAAAGGCGCAGCCCGGATAGTGCAGGCATCCCGCTTGATCGACCGCTGCGAGGCACTCGAAGCAGCCTGCCATGAGGATTTCGATCGCGAAAAAGTGGTTGCATGCTGTAAATCCATGGAGTGCGCCATAATTGAGCTGGAGGGCGCGTTACTACGTCAGATCGAGCACTACGACGAAGGCAAAGTGACAGAGCCTTAACTATGCCTGGACCCTCAGCAGGGTGTTGACCGTCATGGAGAAAACCGGCGTCAGGCCTGCTGCTCAAGGCAGGCCCGGGGTCTTGATCAGCAGTCGGTCAGCCGCAGGAAAATCGCCGCCAGCTGTTCGATTCCTGCCTGGTCCTGTTCGGTGAAACGCGCCAGTTTCGGACTGTCGAGGTCGAGCACACCGATCAATCGGCCGTCCTTGACCAGCGGCACCACCAGTTCGCTGTTCGAGGCGCTGTCGCAGGCAATGTGACCGGGGAACGCGTGAACATCTTCGACTCGTTGAGTCTGCAAGGTGGCAGCCGCTGCCCCGCATACGCCGCGACCGAACGGAATCCGCACGCAAGCGATCTGCCCCTGAAACGGGCCCAGCACCAGTTCTTCATGGCGGTTGAGGTAGAAACCGGCCCAGTTCAGGTCATCGAGCTGATTGAACAGAAACGCCGAGAACTGTGCGGCATTGGCGATGAAGTCCCGCTCGTCCGCCAGCAAGGACTCCAGCTGCGCGTGCAGCATGCCGTAGCCTTCGAGGCCCTGGCCGCTCTTTTGTAAATCGATCATGCCTTGTGCTCCAACAGTTTCAGCCCGACCCAATAACGGGCAAATTGATAAGCGCAACGTCCATTACGATTGCCCCGGCCGGTGGCCCAGCGTACCGCCAGAATGTCCAGCTCTTCGCTGCGCTGCCACGCCAGTCCGGCCTTGCCGGCCAACTGACCGATCCAGTGCTCGACGACGTTGAGGAAGTGTTCCTGGGTAAACGGATAGAACGACAGCCACAAACCGAAGCGGTCCGACAGCGCGATCTTGTCTTCCACCGCCTCGCTGGGATGCAGTTCGCCGTCGACCCGTTTCCAGTTTTCGTTGTCACTTTCCTTTTCCGGCACCAGGTGGCGACGGTTGGACGTGGCGTACAGCAAAACGTTGTCCGGCGCCTGTTCCAGCGAGCCATCGAGGACGCTTTTGAGCACCCGGTAATTACCCTCACCCGACTCGAAGGAAAGGTCATCGCAAAACAGCACGAAACGCTGGGGCAGTTTGCCGATCTGTTCGACCACTCGCGGCAGGTCTGCCAAGTGATCACGTTCAATCTCGATCAAACGCAAACCGGCTTGTGCGTGCTCGGCCAACAAGGCGCGCACCAGCGACGACTTGCCAGTGCCGCGCGAACCCCAGAGCAAGGCGTGATTGGCGGGCATGCCATCGAGGAACTGTTGGGTATTGCGCCCAAGCTGCTCGACTTGCCGGTCGACGCCGATCAGGTCCGACAAATGCATGTCGAGGCTGACCTCCAGTGGCATCAGATATCCGCCGCGTGCCTCACACTGCCAGCGCGCAGCCAGGCATTGCGTCCAGTCGATAGCTGGCCGCGGCGCCGGCAGCAACGGCTCGATACGGGCCAGAACGGCATCGGCGCGTTCAAGAAAAGCATTCAATCGGGAATCCACGACTTCTCCTCGGGCACGTTCACAGTAATGATGGTGATACAGCGACGAAACACAGCGTCACACAAGCGGCGGCCCCCGCAGTACAGGCCTCGCGAGAACATCAACAGGCAGGCATGATCGACTATGCTTGAGCAGCGAAAGGAAACGGAAGTGGTTCACCCCTCCATGGACATCAAATTCACCAACCGGCTGTCATTCAAGCAAGCCCGGCTTACCGTGCTGGTCGGTTTCATTCTGGGCACGCTGCTCAGCCTGCTGCAAATAGGCATCGATTATGCCAGTGAAGACGCCTCCATCAATCGTGAAATCCTTTCATTACTGGAAATCAGCCACAACCCGGCCTCGCGAATTGCCTACAACATCGACGCCGAACTCGCCAAGGAACTGACCCTGGGCCTGCTGCGCTCGCCAGCGATCACTAGCGTGAAACTGACCGACAACAACGGCACTGTGCTGGCCAGCGTCAAGCGAGCCGGTGTGGAAAACGGTTACCGGATGTTCAGTGACTTCCTGTTCGGCGCCAACCGACAGTTCGAAGACCGGCTTTACCTGGATCATTTACCCAGCGAATCCCTGGGTACGCTGCGGCTGAACGTCGACACTTACGCCTTCGGCAACCGGTTCCTGCGCCGGGCCGAAGTGACCCTGCTCAATGGCTTCGCCCGCAGCCTGCTACTGTCCGGCATCCTGTTGGCGCTGTTCTATGTGATGCTGACCAAACCCCTGGTGCGGGTCATCCGTGAACTCAGCGGCCGCGACCCGAGCAGCACCGAGCCGAGCTCACTGGAGTGTCCCGCCGGGCACGCCGACGATGAGATCGGCGTGCTGGTCAAGGTTGCCAACCAGCAATTCAAAAACATCGCCACCGAAATCCAGCAGCGGCGCAATGCGGAAAACCGCCTGACCGAGTATCTCGGCCAACTGGAAAATATCGTCTCGGCCCGCACTGCCGAACTCAACGCGATCAATGCCCGGCTGAGCCAATCCAACCTGGAACTGGAAGCCGCTCGCAGCACAGCACTGGACATGGCCGACGCCCGCTCGGTGTTCCTGGCCAACATGAGCCATGAAATCCGCACGCCCCTCAATGGCTTGCTCGGGATGATCGCGCTGTCCCTCGACGGGCCGCTGACTGCCGAACAACAGCAACAGCTGTCCATCGCCCATGACTCGGGCAAAGTGCTGGTGGAATTGCTCAACGATATTCTCGACTTGTCGAAGTTCGATGCCGGTCAACTCGAACTCGAACACATCCCCTTCGACCTCGGCTCGCTGATCGAAGACACTGCCAACCTGTTATCGCAGAACGCCGCCCCCAGCGTCGAACTGACCTGCCTGATCGATCCGCATTTCCCGACACTCGTGCTCGGCGATCCGACCCGGGTGCGGCAGATCGTCAGTAATCTGCTGTCCAACGCCCTCAAGTTCACCCGTTTCGGGCGTGTCGACGTGCGCCTGTCGACGTTCGGGGACGGCGTCAGAATCGAAGTGTGTGACACCGGCATCGGAATCCCTCTGGATGCCCAAGTGAAAATTTTCCAGCCTTTCACTCAGGCCGGCGCCGGTATTACCCGCCAATTTGGCGGCACCGGGCTGGGCCTGGCGCTGACCTACAACCTTTGCGAAGCCATGCAAGGGCGCCTGACGATCGACTCCGAGCCGGGTTTTGGCAGCCAGTTCTGCGCGGACTTGCCATTGCCCAGCCATACCCGTGCAATGCCGGCTGTTTCGCTCAAGGGCAAAGTCATCGCCATCACGGCCGCCAGCAGCGGGCTGGGCGAACTGCTGAACGGCCTGTTACCTGGCTGGGGACTGGACTACGAACGGCGCTCCATGGATGACCCAATGCTTGGCCTGGCGGCCGACGTGCTCATCACCGACTGCCCCGAGTGCCTGTTCATTTTGCGCCCCACTCTCAGCGCGCCGATCCTGCTGATTACCGCTTATGGCAATTTCATGCCCAGCGAAGAGGTCAACGCCCTCGCCCCCTTGCAACAGCAGGCCCGCCCCCTGGCACGCAATTCGCTGCATCAGTTGTTGCGGCGAATCCTGCAACCGCAAACCCACCCGATCAACAATGTCCCACTCGACGCGCAAAGCCCGCAGCGCCGCGGGCGCGTGCTGCTGGTGGAAGATAATCCGGTCAACCAACTGGTGGCCAAGGGCATGCTCGGCAAACTCGGCTGCGAGGTGACCACCGCGGCCCATGGTGCCGAAGCCCTGGATCAACTCGAACAACGGGAGTTCGATCTGGTGCTGATGGACTGCAACATGCCGGTGATGGACGGCTATGAGGCCAGCCGGCAAATCCGCCGCAGCGGCCGCTGGCCCCAACTGCCCATCGTCGCCCTGACGGCCAACGCCATGTCGGAAGAGCGCGAACGCTGTCGTGCCGCGGGCATGAGTGACTACCTGGCCAAACCCTTCCGGCGGGAAGAACTGGCCTCCCTGCTGGACTTGTGGGTCCCCGCTACGACAGCGCCTTGATCTGTCCCAACAAGTGATCGAGGCCATCGCGCAAATCGTTGAGACGGTTCAGATCGACCCCGCTGTCGCACAACAGGCGGGCCTTGAGTGGCCCTACCTGATCGCGCAGGGCCGTGCCGGCTGGCGACAGGCTCAGATGCACTTCACGCTCATCGCGCGCCGAACGCTGACGCTGCACCAGTTGCAGTTGTTCGAGGCGCTTGAGCAACGGTGTCAGCGTGCCGGAATCCAAGGCCAAACGCTCGCCCAACGCCTTCACGGTCGGCTGCTCCGGGGCCGCTTCCTGCCACTCCCACAGCACCAGCATCGCCAGGTACTGCGGGTAAGTCAGGCCCAACTGATCGAGCATTGGCTTGTAGGCGCGAATCACCGCCCGGGAAGCCGCGTACAGCTTGAAACACAGTTGGCTATCGAGCTTCAGGGAGTCGACTGACAAGGTATTCATTTGAGCAGGGCTTCGATCTCGCGGGTCAGGTCCTGCGGCTTGGTCGCCGGAGCGAAGCGCTTGACCAATTGCCCGTCCTTGCCGATCAGGAACTTGGTGAAGTTCCACTTGATGCCCTGGGAACCCAGCACACCCGGTGCACGCTTTTTCAATTGCACGAACAGCGGATGGGCGTCGGCACCGTTTACGTCGATCTTTTTGAACAGCGGGAAGCTGACACCGAAGTTCAGCTCGCAGAATTCGGAGATCGCCCCTTCGTTGCCCGGCTCTTGCTTGCCGAACTGGTTGCAGGGAAAACCGAGCACCACCAGGCCCTGGTCCTTGTAGGTCTGCCACAGCTCTTCCAGGCCTTTGTATTGCGGAGTGAAACCGCACTTGCTGGCCGTGTTGACCACCAGCACGGCCTTGCCGGCGAAATCCGCCAGGGTCTTTTGCTCACCCTTGATGGTGGTGCAAGGGATGCTCAGCAGGTTGTCGCTCATGTTTGAGGGTCCGAGTGGATGGAAGAGATAACAAAATAGCGAGCAATTGAATTGCGTGCAATTTAATTAATCAAAACGCTGACCAACTGTAGGAGCTGCCGAAGGCTGCTCCTACAGGGCTCGCATTACGAGCGGGGCACCAGGTCCAGGCACACCGAGTTGATGCAATAACGCAGGCCCGTCGGCGGTGGCCCATCGGGGAATACATGCCCCAGGTGCGCGTCGCACTTGGCGCAGACCACTTCGGTGCGGATCATGCCATGGCTGACATCACGGATTTCGGTCATGGCGCTGTCGCCGATCGGCGCATAGAAGCTGGGCCAGCCGCAGCCGGAGTCGAACTTGGTCGTTGAGTCGAACAGCGGCTCGTTGCAGCAGATGCAGTGGTAGACACCGTCGGTCTTGGTGGCGTTGTACTTGCCGGAAAACGGACGTTCGGTGCCTTTGAGGCGGCACACGTTGTACTGCTCTGGATCGAGCATTGACTTCCATTCTTCCAGGGTTTTTTCCAACTTTTCCATCATCACACCTCAGCGGCTGAAAAAGCCCGATCTGTACCTTTTCCACGGATCGGGCGGCACGTATGATTGCGCCTCGTCAAACGCCAGTCTGGCAGCCAGACCACGCGCATTCAAACGGAAATATGGGTGCTGCATCTCAAGGCGTCAGGCCTGTGTGAATACGCAGGATTCCCAGCACGGTTGTCCAAACGCCGTCTGGATCGTTCATTTTCGGGAACACATCGCCATGCAGGTCAGCAAATCGAACAAGCTCGCCAACGTCTGCTACGACATTCGCGGCCCGGTGCTCAAGCACGCCAAGCGCCTGGAAGAGGAAGGCCATCGCATCCTCAAGCTGAACATCGGCAACCCGGCGCCCTTTGGTTTCGAAGCACCGGATGAAATCCTCCAGGACGTGATCCGCAACCTGCCGACCGCCCAGGGCTACAGCGACTCAAAGGGCCTGTTCAGTGCGCGCAAGGCCGTGATGCAGTATTACCAGCAAAAGCAGGTGGAAGGCGTCGGCATTGAAGACATCTATCTGGGCAACGGCGTTTCCGAACTGATCGTGATGTCGATGCAGGCCCTGCTCAACAACGGCGACGAAGTGCTGGTGCCAGCGCCGGACTATCCATTGTGGACCGCAGCCGTGAGCCTGTCCGGCGGCAATCCGGTGCATTACCTGTGCGACGAGCAAGCCAACTGGTGGCCGGACCTGGCCGACATCAAGGCCAAGATCACCCCGAACACCAAGGCCCTGGTGATCATCAACCCGAACAACCCGACCGGCGCGGTGTATTCCAAGGAAGTGCTGCTGGGCATGCTGGAACTGGCCCGTCAGCACAACCTGGTGGTGTTTTCCGACGAGATCTACGACAAGATCCTCTACGACGATGCCGTGCACATCTGCACCGCCTCCCTGGCGCCCGACCTGCTCTGCCTGACGTTCAACGGTCTGTCCAAGTCCTATCGCGTCGCCGGTTTCCGTTCCGGCTGGATCGCCATTTCCGGCCCGAAACACCACGCCCAGAGCTACATCGAAGGCATCGACATGCTGGCGAACATGCGCCTGTGCGCCAACGTGCCGAGCCAGCACGCGATCCAGACCGCCCTGGGTGGCTATCAGAGCATCAATGACCTGGTGCTGCCCCAGGGTCGCCTGCTGGAACAACGCAATCGCACCTGGGAGTTGCTCAACGACATTCCGGGCGTGAGCTGCGTCAAGCCGATGGGTGCGCTGTATGCGTTCCCGCGGATCGACCCCAAGGTCTGCCCGATCCATAACGACGAAAAATTTGTCCTCGACCTGCTGCTCTCCGAAAAGCTGCTGGTGGTTCAAGGCACCGCATTCAACTGGCCATGGCCGGACCACTTCCGCGTCGTGACCCTGCCCCGTGTCGATGACCTGGAGATGGCCATCGGACGCATCGGCGGCTTCCTCAAGTCCTACCGCCAGTAAGCGATCTGTCACCGTGCGACGTTCCCACAGGTCGCACGGTGATTGATCCGGCAACATTTGTTTGCAATGCGCCACTGGCAGTCGCTTTGTCGCTGCCGGACAGCGCCTTGGCTGCTCGCGCCTAACAAAGGCGGGGCCTTCGACACGAATTGACTGACAAACACTTCCCGCACACTTGTCGGAAATGCCCTGCAAGCAGCTAGACTGTTGCCGTAGGACACAGTTTGAAATAGTCACCCGGTTGAATCCCCCGGTGCAGCACCTTATATACCCCGCAGTACGCTACATCTTTAGCTTGAGGAGATTTCTACAACCATGATGCGCATCCTGCTGTTCTTGGCCACTAACCTGGCGGTCGTGCTGATTGCCAGCATCACCCTGAGCCTTTTCGGCTTCAACGGGTTCATGGCGGCCAATGGGGTTGACCTCAACCTCAATCAGCTGCTGATTTTCTGTGCGGTCTTTGGTTTCGCAGGTTCCCTGTTCTCGCTGTTCATCTCCAAGTGGATGGCGAAGATGAGCACCAGCACCCAGATCATCACCCAGCCACGCACCCGTCACGAGCAATGGCTGCTGCAAACCGTCGAGCAACTGTCCCGCGAAGCCGGAATCAAGATGCCCGAAGTCGGTATCTTCCCGGCCTACGAGGCGAACGCCTTCGCCACCGGCTGGAACAAGAACGACGCATTGGTCGCAGTCAGCCAGGGTTTGCTCGAGCGTTTCTCGCCGGATGAAGTGAAAGCCGTCCTGGCCCACGAAATCGGTCACGTGGCCAATGGCGACATGGTTACCCTGGCGTTGATCCAGGGCGTGGTGAACACCTTCGTGATGTTCTTCGCACGGATCATCGGCAATTTCGTCGACAAGGTGATCTTCAAGAACGAAGAAGGCCAGGGCATTGCCTACTACGTGGCGACCATCTTCGCCGAACTGGTTCTGGGCATTCTGGCCAGCGCCATCGTCATGTGGTTCTCGCGCAAGCGCGAATTCCGTGCCGACGAAGCCGGTGCAAACCTGGCCGGCACCGCCGCGATGATTGGTGCCCTGCAACGCCTGCGGGCGGAACAGGGGCTGCCGGTGCACATGCCCGACACCCTGAACGCCTTTGGCATCAACGGTGGCATCAAGCAAGGGTTCGCTCGCATGTTCATGAGCCACCCGCCACTGGAAGAGCGTATCGATGCTCTGGCTCGTCGCCGGGGCTGATACACTCCACAGCAAAGCAAAAGGCCCGCAGCGATGCGGGCCTTTTTTTGTCTGCTTGATTATTGGGGGTGCTTTTGAGGGCCTCATCGCGAGCAAGTCGAATCGTCGCACCGTCGCTCCCACAGGGTTTTGTGAACGACGCAGGTCCCTTGTGGGAGCGAGCTTGCTCGCGATGAGGCCAGCAAAAACAACACAGTTTTACCGGCTGGAAACCCGATACACCCGCTCCTCAAGCCGCGTAACACCCGCCTCCAGGAATTTCCCGCCTTCACTCAACACATCCTGATCTTCCAAAATCTTCAGCGTCCACGAGTCCCCGAACAACCGCCGCACCTCATCATCGAGTACAGCAAATGGCGGGCCGGGCATTTGCGCCTGGTCATAGTCCAAGGTAATCACCAGGCCATGGGACTCCTTCGGCAGTATCCGCTTCAAATGGGCGGCATAGCGCTCTCGCATTTCCGCCGGCAGCGCGATCAACGCCGCGCGATCGTAAAGCGCGGAGCAATCGGCAACATCGCCTGCCGTCAGCTCGAAGAAATCGCCGCACCACAGTTCAATGGAACCTGCCCGATAGACCTTGAAAGGCCCCTGCTCGCTGACGGCCGGATCAAAGCCATGCTCGCTGAAAAACTCCTCGACGGCTTTTTCCGACAGTTCGACCCCCAAGACCTCATGGCCTTGATGGGCGAGCCATAGCAAATCCAGGCTTTTTCCACATAACGGCACCAACACGCGCGCGCCTTCTTCAAGGCTTAACGCTGGCCAGAACCGCTTCAGATGAGGGTTCACCTGCGGCAGGTGAAAGCCGATCTGGTTCGCCGCCCACTTCTTGTGCCAAAACTCCGGCTGCATAAATAACCCCGAAAATTCGATCAAAACACCCTAAAACTTATATTAGATTTAGATTAATGATCTGACTGAAGATGTTGCATCTTAACTCTCAGGAGCTCATTCATGTTCCCCAGCCTGTACATATCCCACGGCTCCCCCATGCTCGCCCTGGAACCCGGCGCCAGCGGGCCGGCACTCGCCCGCCTGGCCGCCGAGATACAGAAGCCAAAAGCCATCGTGATTGTTTCCGCACACTGGGAAAGCAATGAGCTGCTGGTCAGCGGCAATCCACAACCGCAAACCTGGCATGACTTCGGTGGCTTTCCCAAAGCCCTGTTCGAAGTGCAGTACCCAGCCCCAGGCGACCCACGACTCGCCGCAGAGGTTGCCGGGTTATTGAAAACCGCTGGCTTTCCAGCACGTATCGACAGCAATCGGCCTTTCGACCATGGCGTCTGGGTGCCTTTATCACTGATGTATCCGCAGGCAGACATCCCGATTGTCCAGGTTTCGCTGCCCACCCGTGGCGGCCCCACCCTGCAGACCCGCGTTGGCCACGCGCTGGCCAGCCTGCGCGAGCACGGAGTCCTGCTGATCGGCTCAGGCAGTATCACCCACAACCTGCGGGAACTGGACTGGCATGCCGGTCCCGAAAGCGTTGAGCCTTGGGCTCAGGCGTTTCGTGACTGGATGATCGAAAAACTCGCCGCGAACGACGAAGCCGCGCTGCACGACTATCGCGCGCAGGCACCGAATGCCGTGCGCAACCATCCCAGCGACGAACACTTGTTACCGCTGTACTTTGCCCGTGCCGCCGGTGGGCAGTTCAGCATTGCCCACCAAGGCTTCACCATGGGGGCATTGGGCATGGACATCTATCGCTTCGGCTAGCCAATAAGGCATAAAAAATCCCCGAGCCAGTCGGGGATTTTTTATGTTCGATCAATCAGCCCGAAAGCGGATCAATCTTCGCGGTAGCGACGCAGCTTCAATTGCTTACCGGCAACGCGAGTGTCCTTCAGCTTGGTCAGCAACTTCTCAAGACCATCTTCCGGCAGCTCGACGAGGCTGAAGCTATCACGCACCTGGATGCGACCGATGGCTTCACGCGCCAGACCACCTTCGTTGAGGATGGCGCCCAGCAGGTTTTTGGCAGCGATACCGTCACGCGCACCCAGCGCGGTACGGCAACGTGCACGGCCTTCGCCCAGTGGCATCGGAGCACGACGCTCGCGGTCACCACGCTCAGGACGATCACCGGAACGCTCTGGACGATCGCCACGCGGTGCATTGTTAGGCACCAGTGGACGCTCTTTCTCGATTGCAGCCAGGGTCAGCGCTTGAGCGTTGGTTGCCTTGCGCAGCAGGGCTGCGGCCAGGGCACGCGGGCTGCAACCGATGTCGGCAGTCAGGCGATCCAGCAGATCACCGTGAGTCGATTCGGCATCGGCCACCAGCGGCGACAGGCTGTTGGTCAGCTTCTTGATGCGCGCATCCAGAACAGCTTGAGCGTCTGGCAGGCGAACTTCAGCAACCTTTTGACCGGTTACGCGCTCGATCACTTGCAGCATGCGGCGCTCACGCGGAGTCACCAGCAGCAGTGCACGACCTTCGCGACCGGCACGGCCGGTACGGCCGATACGGTGAACGTAGGACTCTGGATCGTACGGCATGTCAACGTTGAATACGTGAGTGATGCGCGGAACGTCCAGGCCACGAGCGGCAACGTCGGTCGCCACAACGATGTCCAGACGGCCATCCTTGAGGGAGTCGATCACCCGCTCACGCTGGTTCTGGGCGATGTCACCGTTCAGCGCAGCGGCTTTGTAGCCTTTGGCTTCCAGGGCACTGGCCAGATCCAGGGTCGCTTGCTTGGTGCGCACGAACATGATCAGGGCGTCGAAATCTTCCACTTCCAGCAAGCTGAGAACGGCCGAAGTCTTCTGGTCAGCGTGAACCAACAGGTGAGCCTGCTCGATCGCGGTAACGGTCTGGGTCTTGGTCTGGATCTTCACGTGTTGCGGATCGCGCAGGTGGCGTTCAGCAATGGCTCGGATCGACTGCGGCAGGGTGGCCGAGAACAATACGGTCTGACGGGTGACAGGCAGGGCCTTGAAGATAACTTCCAGGTCGTCCATGAAGCCCAGCTTGAGCATTTCGTCGGCTTCGTCGAGAACCAGGTGGTTCACGGTCGCCAGTACTTTTTCGTCGCGACGCAGGTGGTCGCACAGACGGCCCGGAGTGGCGACAACGATCTGTGCGCCATTACGGATTGCTTTCAGTTGTGGGCCCATCGGCGCGCCGCCGTAGACAGCCACAACAGTTACGCCCGGCATTTGCTTGGCATAGGTTTCGAAAGCGGTTGCAACTTGTAGCGCCAACTCACGAGTTGGGGCCAGGATCAGGGCTTGCGGTTCGCGCTTTGCAGGATCGATGCGATGCAGGATCGGCAGGGCGAACGCAGCGGTTTTACCCGTACCGGTTTGCGCCTGACCAATCATGTCGTGACCGGCCATGATGATCGGGATCGATTGCTGCTGAATAGCCGAAGGCTCTTCGTAGCCAGTCGCGGTGACGGCTGCAAGAATATTCGGATTAAGATTAAAAGCGGCGAAGCCGCCGGTTTCCTGGGTCATGGGTCTGCCTCTAAGTGCATCCGCAAAGACCCATGCTCCAAAGCTGCGCGTGCCGTGTTGAGACTCAAGAGTCGCCCTGGCAGCTTTGTCGGCGGGGATTTGCGAAAACGAATGAATGAAAAGAATCGTCAAGGAAGAGTCCGCTGGGCGGACGTGCAGCCGAAGCTGGCTTCGGGGAATTGCGCTACCTAAACGCGGCCCGGTTAAAGGCCGGCGCGCACTATACCGGAATTCACCCAAAAAGGGAGCTTTTTTTATCGGAAATCCACCGGATACGCCGTTGTGTGACAGGCTTTGCGAATAATCGATCAGCCGTCTACTTTTCAAAGGCCCGGCCTTGTGGGTGATGGCGCTAAAACGGTTCATCCTTTGCCGTGCAGACCGCCGGTCTGGCACGCCCTTCCCACCCCGAGGATCGCTCCATGAATCAGCCCAGCTCCAGTCGAGTCAGCCGCGAACGGCATGGTCATGTGTTCATGATCGGTCTGGATCGGGTAGCCAAGCGCAACGCCTTCGATCTCGACCTGCTCAACGCGTTGAGTCTGGCCTATGGCGAGTTCGAAGCCGACAGCGAGGCGCGCGTGGCGGTGGTGTTCGCTCATGGCGAGCACTTTACCGCCGGGCTCGATCTGGTCAATGCCAGCGTTACACTCGCCGAAGGCTGGCAGGTCCCCCCTGGCGGCTGTGATCCGTGGGGGGTGTTCGCAGGTCCCAGGGTCAGCAAACCGGTAATCGTCGCCGCCCAAGGCTATTGCCTGACCATCGGCATCGAATTGATGYTGGCCGCCGACATCAACCTGTGCGCCAGCAACACCCGGTTCGCACAGATGGAAGTGCAACGCGGGCTCTTCCCGTTCGGCGGCGCCACCCTGCGTCTGCATCAGGTTTCCGGTTGGGGCAATGCCATGCGCTGGTTGTTGACTGGTGATGAGTTCGACGCCCGTGATGCCTTGCACCTGGGCCTGGTGCAGGAGGTCATGGCCAGCGAGGACTTGCTGCCCCGGGCGATTGAACTGGCCGAGCGGATCGCCCGGCAGGCACCGCTAGGGGTGCAGGCGACGCTGATGTCTGCTCGACAGGCCCGGTATGAAGGGGAAACCGCAGCGGCAAAGGCGTTGCCGCTGCTGGTCAAGAAGTTGATGGCCAGCGAGGACGTCAAGGAGGGTGTGCGGTCGATGGTGGAGCGGCGGCCTGGAGTGTTCAAAGGGCTTTAGCCTTGTAGCGCCAGTTGGAAAGCTATCGCGAGCAAGCTCGCTCCCACAGGGGATCGCAGTCAGATGTGGGAGCGAGTTTACTCGCGATGACGCCTTCACAGACAACTCATGTCGCCGGACGAATGCACTTGATCAACGAATCCAGCGAATACCCCAACCGTGGCGCCAGCGCTTCGGCGCGGGCGATCAGGCCGTCCATGTCCAGTTCCTGATCCAGTTCCGACGGCACGATCAGAATCACGTTGCCCTCCTTCACCGGCAGCTCCCAGTAATGTCGGTGGTACAAACCACGCAACAACGCGGCGCCCAAGGGTTTGCCATCGTCGGTAGCCCATTGATTGATGACCAGCCAGCCCCCCGGATTCAATCGCTTCTGGCAGTTTTCCAGAAAGCTCCAGGCCAGATGCCCGACACCCGGACCGACATCGGTGTAAAGGTCGACGAAAATCAGATCGGCCGATTCGGCGGTGTCCAGCAGCTCCAGCGCATCGCCAACGCGGATGTACAGGCGCGGATCGTCATCCAGCCCCAGGTACTCGATGGCCAGGCGCGGTACATCCGGGCGCAGTTCGATGGCTTCGACATCTTCCAACGGCAGGAACTTGAGGCAGGCCTGGGTCAGCGTCCCGGCGCCGAGGCCGAGAAACAGCGCACTTTCCGGTTGCTCGTGGCACAGCGCGCCGATCAGCATCGCCCGGGTATAGTCGTACTCGAGCCAGCTCGGATCGGCGGTGAACACGCAACTTTGCTCGATGGCATCACCGAACTCGAGAAAACGGTAATCGGCCACTTCCAGCACACGAATCACGCCGAACTCGTCCTGTACCTCGGCGAGCAGATGCTCGACGCGCTCCTCAGTCATTTCATCTCCTGATCGTCACCGGGGCCGGCAACGCAATAACACCGCGTATAGAGAGCGGCAAAGGCGAGATTGTCGGCGAAGCGACGGGAACAGGTCACGCACTAATTTGCTGATAACATGGAGGTCCGAGCGAAAACACTAGAGACCGTGATGAGCCAACCCTGGAGCCCTGACAGCTGGCGCGCCCTGCCGATCCAGCAACAACCCCAATACCCCGACGCCGCGCATTTGCAGCAGGTCGAGCAGACCCTGGCCAGCTATCCGCCGCTGGTATTTGCCGGTGAAGCCCGTGAGTTGCGCCGTCAGTTTGCCGAGGTGACCCAGGGCCGAGCGTTTCTATTACAGGGTGGCGACTGCGCCGAAAGCTTCGCCGAATTCTCCGCGGCGAAAATCCGCGACACCTTCAAAGTGTTGTTGCAGATGGCGATCGTGATGACGTTTGCCGCCGGCTGCCCGGTGGTCAAGGTCGGGCGCATGGCTGGGCAGTTCGCCAAGCCCCGCTCGGCCAACGACGAAACCATCGATGGCGTGACCCTGCCCGCCTACCGCGGTGATATCGTAAACGGTATCGGTTTCGACGAAAAAAACCGCGTACCGGACCCGGAACGCCTGCTGCAGTCCTACCACCAGTCCACCGCCACCCTGAACCTGTTGCGCGCGTTCGCCCAGGGCGGGTTTGCCGATCTGCATCAGGTGCACAAGTGGAACCTGGACTTCATTGCCAACTCGGCGCTGGCGGAAAAGTACAGCCACCTGGCCGACCGTATCGATGAAACCCTGGCGTTCATGCGCGCTTGTGGCATGGACACCTCGCCGCAGTTGCGCGAAACCAGTTTCTTCACGGCCCACGAAGCGCTGCTGCTGAACTACGAAGAAGCTTTCGTGCGTCGTGACAGCCTGACCAACGATTACTACGACTGCTCGGCCCACATGCTGTGGATCGGCGACCGCACCCGCCAGCTCGACGGTGCCCACGTCGAATTCCTGCGCGGGGTGAACAACCCGATCGGGGTCAAGGTCGGCCCGAGCATGAACCCCGACGACCTGATTCGTTTGATCGACGTGCTCAACCCGCAGAACGATCCGGGTCGCCTGAACCTGATCGCGCGGATGGGCGCGAACAAGGTCGGCGATCACTTGCCGCAGCTGATCCGCGCCGTCCAGCGTGAAGGCAAGCAGGTGCTGTGGAGTTCCGACCCGATGCACGGCAATACGATCAAGGCCAGCAGCGGCTACAAGACCCGCGACTTCGCGCAGATCCTTGGCGAGGTGAAGCAGTTCTTCCAGGTGCACGAAGCCGAAGGCAGTTATGCCGGTGGTATCCACATCGAAATGACCGGGCAGAACGTGACCGAGTGCATCGGTGGTGCGCGGCCGATCACCGAGGATGGCTTATCGGATCGCTACCACACCCATTGCGACCCGCGGATGAATGCCGATCAGTCGCTGGAGCTGGCGTTTTTGATTGCCGAGACACTGAAGCAGGTTCGGCGCTAAATTGCGCCGCGCCCTTCGCGAGCAGGCTCGCTCCCACATTGGACTGCGTTCGCCCGAACAACTCGGTCAACTGTGGGAGCGAGCTTGCTCGCGATGGCGTCAGATCAAACACCGCCAATTTGAGTGAACGCCACCCGCAACCTTGCCGCACTCGCCCGCGGGCAATTCAACTGAACCTGCGCCAGCCCCAGCCAATCCGCCATCTGCCGCAGATTGACCGCCAACGCCAGCATCCCCTCCTCGTCCAGCCCCGCTTCCTCTTCATGCACCGCATGCACGGCCAAACGGCCCGCCGCCCGTTCGGCGCGCAGGTCTACCCGTGCGGCAATCCGCTCGTTGTGCAAAAACGGCAGGACGTAATAGCCGTACACCCGCTTGTCCTGCGGCGTGTAGATCTCCAATCGATAGCGGAAATCAAACAGCCGCTCGGTCCGGCTGCGCTCCCAGATCAGCGAATCGAACGGCGAGAGCAATGCACTGGCGACGACTTTGCGCGGCACTTTTGGCCCGGCCAGACAATAGGCCGGTTGCCGCCAGCCCTGGACTTCGCAGGTCTGCAATTCACCGGCCTCGACCAATTCGGCCAAACGTGGGCGGCTGTCCGCAGGGTTCAAGCGGAAATAGTCACGCAAGTCTTTCTCCGTGCCGACTCCCAAGGCCGTTGCCGCATGCCGCAACAGGCCGCGCTGGGCATCGCCTTCACTCAGGACGGGGTGCGCAAGAACCGCCCGGGGAATCACCCGCTCCGGCAGATCGTAGAGCCTTTCGAATCCGCGCCGTCCGGCAACGGTCACTTCACCGGCCGCGAACAACCACTCCAGCGCATGCTTTTCCGCGCTCCAGTCCCACCAGGGACCGGCTCGTTCCTGACGGGTCGACAGACTTCCGGCCCCCAGCGCGCCCTGCTCCTCGACCGAAGCCAGCACCCGGCGAATGGTGTCTTGCTGTTCACGGCCAAAGCGCGCCAATTGCTGATAAATGTCTTCGCCACGGGCTGCACGCTGCATGCGCCAACGCATCAAGGGGTACATGGAAAGTGGCAATAACGAGGCTTCATGGCCCCAATACTCGAACAACGTACGTCGCCTACCCTGACCCCAGGCAGCCTGGTCGAGTAAATCGGAAGAATAGTTACCGAGGCGGGAAAACAGCGGAAGGTAGTGCGAACGCACCAATGCATTGACCGAATCGATCTGCAAAATGCCCAGCCGTTCGATCAGGCGATTGAGTGCAACAGCCTTGATCGCCGCTGGCGGCGACCGCCCGTTGAACCCTTGGGCGGCCAGCGCCAGACGCCGAGCCTGGTTGAGGGTAAAGGACAACGTTGCGCGCATGGGTGCCTCCTTGTCTGCTCGCAACCTACCTCACCGGTAAGGGGTTTGTGTAGCGTGGCACTCATCATTTATTGATCGGGTCATTTATGCATCGGGTCATTCCAGAACGGTTTGATCGACTCGTTCTCCACATCCGCACGGCTCATGCCGATGTCCTTGAGTGCTTCGTCGCTCAAGCTCGCCAGCAGTTCGCGCTCGCGATGCAGTTCGTACCAGCGGCCGACCTTGTGCAGCAGATCGGATATCACGTGAATCGAGTGTTTTTCTGCACCGTGGAACTCATGTTGACCTTTCATCTTGTTGCCCTCCGTTTGGATGGCTCCAGTCTCGCGCCGGGTCTAAGATCAATCCAACGAATGTTTCTGATGTCACATATCTCGGAGATTGATGGATGTCCGCCTACCCGAGTATCGATACCGAAGTGTTGCGCACCTTCGTCGCCATCGCCGACCAGGGCGGCTTTACCCGCGCCGGCGAAATCGTCAACCGCACCCAGTCAGCCGTCAGCATGCAGATGAAACGCCTGGAAGAAGATGTGCTGCAGCGTCAGTTGTTCCAGCGCGACGGGCGGCAGGTGCGGCTGACGGCTGAAGGCCAGGTGTTGCTGGGCTATGCGCGGCGGATCCTCAAGCTGCACAGCGAGGTCTTCAATACCTTGCGCGAACCCGACATGGTCGGCACGGTGCGCATCGGCACGCCGGACGATTATGTGATGCGATTCCTCCCGGGGATTCTGCGCCGGTTTGCCCAGTCCTACCCGCTGATTCAGATAGAAGTGCACTGCGAATCATCCAAGCAACTGCTGATGCGCCAGGACCTCGACCTGTCCATCGTCACCCGCGAGCCGGGCAGCGAAATCGGCCAGTTGTTGCGCAAGGAACGTTTTGTCTGGGCCGAAGCGCAATGCTACAGCGCTCATGAGCAGACGCCGCTGCCGCTGGCAATGTTCAACAGTGATTGCTTCTGCCGCCTGTGGGCCTGCAATGCCCTGGATGCCCAAGGGCGCGACTACCGGGTGGCGTACAACAGCGACAGCCTGTCGGCGATCATGGCAGTAGTCAGCGCCGGGCTGGCCGTCACGGCGCAGCTTGAAAGCCTGATCACCGCGGACATGCGCATCCTCGGTGCAGCCGAGGACCTGCCGTTGCTGCCCGAGGCCAGCATCATGCTCGTGCGCAACCTGCATAACCCGTCACCGATCACCGAGTGCCTGGCCGAGCACATCATCGAAGGCTTCAAACTTTGAAGGCGAGCATCGCCGCACAGAACACCAGGAACCCGCAAAACAGCCCGCGCAGCAGCCGCTCCGGCAATGCGTGGGCAACCTTCACGCCCCAACTGATGCTCATCAGCCCGCCGACCGCCAAGGGTAAGCCGATCACCCAGCTGACCTGATGGTGCACGGCGTAAGTCACCAGCGTCACCCCGGTACTCGGCAAGGCCAGCGCCAACGACAACCCCTGCGCAACCACTTGGCTGGTGCCGAACAGACTGGTCAGCACCGGTGTCGCCACCACCGCGCCCCCCACGCCAAACAACCCGCCCATCGTGCCCGATGCAGCACCCAGTACGCCCAGCCAGGGCCATGAATAGTTCATCTGCGAAGCCGGCGGAGCGCTGGCGGCGAACATGCGAACGAGGTTGTACGCCGACAGCGCGATCAGAAACGCGACAAAGCCTATGCGCATGGTTTGCGCATCGATGCCTACCGCCCAGATCGATCCGAGCCAGGCGAAGCAGAACCCCATGATCGCAAGCGGTAGCGCGTGGCGCAGTTCGATCCGGTTGCGCTGATGATAGCGCCACAGCGCCAGCATCACGTTCGGCACCACCATCACCAGCGCTGTGCCTTGGGCTATCTGCTGATCGAGCCCGAACAGCACGCCCAGCAGCGGAATGGCGATCAGGCCGCCGCCGATGCCAAACAACCCGCCGAGCGTGCCCAACGCAGCGCCGAACACCAGATACATCAAAAACTCAATCACAGCATTTTCCCCGTTGCCGTCAGGCCTTTGATCCTACGCAGTTGCTTCTGGCGCGGAAACGCACAGCATCGCACAATGGCTGTGCCAAATTCGCACAAGCGCAAACCTGCCATGAACCCCAATCAACTGACCGACCAACTGGTCTTGTTCCTCGACGTGCTGGAAACCGGCAGTTTTTCCGCCGCCTCGCGCCGTCATCCGCTGACCCCTTCGGCCGTGGCACGGCGAATCGACAGCCTGGAAAGCGCGGTCGGCAGTCAGCTGTTCCTGCGCAGCACTCATGCAGTACGCGCCACCCCGGCGGGATTGGCCTTTGCCGAGCGCGCACGGCGGATCGTCGCCGAGTTGCGCCTGGCCCGGGCCGAAGCGGTGTCTCTGAGCAGCGCGCCGGAAGGTCTGATTCGCATCGATGCGCCGACAGCCTTTGGGCGCCGGCACCTGGCACCGGTGATCGCCGATTTCCTCTTGCTCTATCCCGGTCTCGATGTGCAACTGCACCTGATCGACAGCTTCGTCGACATGCAGGGCCTGAACCTCGGCAAGGTCGATCTGGTGCTGCGCGCCGGGCAATTGGCCGATACCCGGCTGGTAGCCACGCCACTGGCGAGCATGGTGCGTATCGCCTGCGCCAGCCCTGATTACTTGCAGCGTCGCGGCGTGCCAACCGAGCCCTCACAACTGACTGAACACGACGGACTCGACTGGGATGGCCTGGCCCCGCCCTTCGCCTGGCGTTTCGAGCGCGACGGGCAAATGCAGTTGCACCGGCCGGCGCGGGTCCGCATGAGTGCCAACAATGCCGAGGCGCTGGTCTGCGGCGCGCTGGCCGGACTGGGTATCGCGCACCTGCCAACCTGGCTGGTCAGCGAGTACCTGTTGCGGGGTGAGTTGCTGCCGCTGTTCTGCGACAGCGGCCTGCCGAAACCGGAAAGCACCGGCATCTACGCCTTGCGCCTGGAACAGCAACCCAACTCCCGCAGTCGCTTGTTGCTGGAGTACCTGAAAACCCGCTTCAGCCCGGTTCCACCCTGGGATCTGCTGCTGCAAACCCATTTGCAACAGCACTGATCAAATTTATCTGGCGCATTAAAGATTCGCCCGCTAGATTCCTAAGATCACAGATCAAGGCTTCGACATGACCACCGAGCGCAACTCCCCGGACAACTGCGACAACCTGCTGCTGGACAATCAGGCCTGCTTCGCCCTGCATTCCACTTCGCTGATGATGACCAAGGTCTACAAACCCTTGCTGCAGGTGCTGGGACTGACCTACCCGCAATACCTGGCGATGATGGTTTTGTGGGAAAGGGACGGTTTGACCGTAGGCGAAATCAGCACGCGGTTGCTGACCGACCCTGGCTCGTTGACGCCGTTGCTCAAGCGCCTGGAAGCCGAAGGCTTGCTCAGCCGCACCCGCAGCCGCGAGGACGAGCGCGTGGTGATCGTCGAACTCACCGAACAGGGCCGGACCTTGCGCGACAAGGCCCGGGATATTCCCCAGTGCATCCTCGGCGCTAGCGGGATGACACTGGAGCGCCTGCAAAACCTGCAAGCGGAGCTGCAGGAACTGCGTCGTCACCTGCAAGACAGCCTGTAATTTTCAATTCACCACAAATCCCTTGTGGGAGCGAGCTTGCTCGCGATGGCGGTGTGTCAGTCAACATCATTGCTGAATGTGAGACTGCAATCGCGAGCAAGCTCGCTCCCACATTTGTTTTGCGCGGGACCGAAAAATCGGGTTCGCCACCTCTTCTTGAAAAATTTCCCTCGATAGCTCTAGCTCAACACTTCCAACAAAAACGCCCTCGCTGACATTTCGCTTTTTCAAATCTGTTTGAAATTTTATCTTGCGCGCTAAATATTGGCGCGATACATTCACCTCGCACTTAATTAGCGCGCAAACATTTAGCGCAAACCAAACCCTGAACGAGGCTTTCACCATGCAAACTCTCTACACCGCAATCGCAACTTCCACCGGTGGCCGTGACGGTCGTGCGGTTTCCAGCGACAACATCCTCGACGTCAAACTCGCCACCCCGAAAGAACTCGGCGGTGCCGGCGGCGCAGCCACCAACCCTGAGCAACTGTTCGCCGCCGGCTACTCCGCCTGCTTCATCGGCGCCCTGAAATTCGTGGCCAGCCAGACCAAGCGCAGCATCCCGAACGACGCTTCGATCACCGCCCATGTCGGCATCGGCCAGATCCCTGGCGGTTTCGGTCTGGACATCGACCTGCACATCAGCCTGCCCGGTCTTGAACAAGCCGACGCACAAGCACTGGTCGACGCGGCCCACCAGGTCTGCCCGTACTCCAACGCCACCCGTGGCAACGTCGATGTGCGTCTGCACGTAACCGTCTAAGCGCTGACTACCCAGGCCCGAACAGGAAACGAACATGAACACTTTCAGCAAAGTCTTGACCGGTACCCTTCTCGCCTTGTCCATCAGCAACGCGTTCGCAGGTACTGGGGTTGAACACAACACCCAGGCATTCCTCGACGTTCTGAACGCCGGTACCGGCAAGCCGATGGAGCAAATGACGCCCGCCGAGGCCCGCGCCGTTCTGGTAGGCGCGCAGGCCGGGGTGAAGCTGACGCAGCCAAAAGCCGATGTCAGCCAGAAGACCATTCAAGTCGACGGCCAACCGATCAGCCTGACCATCGTCCGGCCGGCCGGGGTCAAGGGTGAGCTGCCCGTATTCATGTTCTTCCACGGCGGTGGCTGGGTACTGGGAGATTTCCCGACCCACGAGCGGCTGGTACGTGACCTGGTGACGGGTTCGGGTGCAGCGGCCGTCTTCGTCAACTACACGCCGTCGCCGGAAGCGCATTACCCGGTGGCGATCAACCAGGCTTACGCGGCGACCCAATGGGTGGCCGGGCACGGTAAAGAGATCAACGTCGATGGCAAGCGCCTGGCAGTAGCCGGCAACAGTGTCGGCGGCAACATGGCGGCCGTGGTTGCGCTGATGGCCAAGGACAAGGGCACACCGGCGATCAAGTTCCAGGTGCTGTTGTGGCCGGTGACTGATGCCAACTTCGAAACAGCGTCCTACAACCAGTTCGCCGAAGGGCACTTCCTCACCAAAAACATGATGAAGTGGTTCTGGGACAACTACACCACCGACGCCAATCAACGGAACGAGATCTACGCCTCACCACTGCGCGCGACCACCGCCCAGTTGAAAGGATTGCCTCCAGCGCTGGTGCAGACCGCCGGTGCCGACGTGTTACGCGATGAAGGCGAAGCCTACGCCCGCAAACTCGATGAAGCCGGTGTGCCGGTGACCTCGATTCGCTACAACGGCTTGATCCACGACTACGGTTTGCTCAACGTGGTAAGCCAGGTGCCGGCGGTGCGTTCGGCGATGTTGCAGGCGTCTGAAGAACTGAAACAGCACTTGAAATAACACCGCCCAACTGTAGGAGCGAGCCTGCTCGCGATGGACGCCCAGACAACGCGGGCATTCAGGAAGCTCGCGTTATCGTTAACGCCCATCGCGAGCAGGCTCGCTCCTACAGGAGAACTGGATGTTTCATCCAGGCACAAAAAAGCCCGACTCAATGGTCGGGCTTTTTCATTCCTCAAGCGGTGCTTATTTGGCACGGCCTTTGTAGGAACCGCCTTCGCGGGTATCGATCTCGATCATGTCGCCGATTTCGATGAAGTCAGCAACCGACAGCTCGGTACCGTTCTTCAGTTTGGCAGGCTTCATCACCTTGCCGGAAGTGTCGCCGCGAGCGGAACCTTCGGTGTAGTCAACCTGACGCACGATGGTGGTCGGCAGCTCTACGGAAACCAGACGCTCTTCGAAGAAGATCGCTTCGCAAACATCGGTCATGCCTTCTTCAACGAAAGGCAGAACGGCTTCGATGTCTTCAGCGTTCAGCTCGTACATGGTGTAGTCGGTGGTGTCCATGAACGTGTAGGTATCGCCGCTGATGAAGGACAGGGTCGCTTCTTTGCGGTCGAGGATTACGTCGTCCAGTTTGTCGTCGGCGCTGTAAACGATCTCGGTCTTGTAACCGGTCAGCAGGTTCTTCAGCTTGGTCTTCATGATCGCGCTGTTACGACCGGATTTGGTGAATTCAGCTTTCTGAACCAGCCAAGGATCGTTTTCGAGACGAATCACGGTCCCGGGTTTCAGTYCTTTACCAGTTTTCATTGCGAATATCCGAATTTGGATGGGATTTACAAAAATCTAGGCCGCGTATCATATCCAATTTCCATAAAACTGTACCAGCGCCGTGGCAAGATCGGCCTGCAAGGCCTGTTCCAGACACCACGCCTCGGCGTGTTTTTCCAGCTCTGGCCAGTGTTTACGGGTGAATTGCCAGTGGTCGGCTATTTTTTCACCAGCGTTCCACGCCCGCCAGAGACCGCTGATCGCCTCCCGCGCAGGTTCAGAAAGCCCCTTTATATAGACTTCGAGGAAGGCCTCGAGTTTGTCCAGATGGATATCTTCTTCCTGCCGGTAGATGTGCCAGAGAAATGGCCGGCCGGCCCATTGAGCGCGCACAAAGGAGTCTTCGCCGCGCACGGCATTGAAATCGCAACACCATAGCAACAAGTCGTATTGGTCCTGGCGGACGAATGGCAGCACTTGCACGGTCAAGGCATCACGCACATGCACGGCACCGGCCGCCAAACCCTCCACACCGAGCCAACGCTCTACGTCGCCGAGAATCCGCCCTTCCGGCACCAGCAGATGAGTGGCCGTAGAATCGCCAGCCATCGCATCGAGCCAACTGGCCAGCCCGGTGTTTTCGTAGGCAAACAATGAGATCAACTGCGCACCGGGTGCACGATCAATCCCCAAACCGTGCAGGAATTCTCTTTGAGCCTGCGGGTCTTGCTGAAATTGCCGACGACGCTCAAGCAATCCACGCTCACGTAACAACCCGCCAGTGCCCTTCTGGAACCCCGGAAAGAAAAAGAACTTCTGCACGCTTTTGTACTTCACCGAGGGCAAACCGTGGCAGCCGATCACCCAGTCCTCGGCACTCAGGTAGTCGAGGTTCATCCACAGCGGCGTCTTTTCCCGTTCGGCCATGGCGTCCATGTAGGCGCTCGGCAATTGGCAGGCAAATGCAGCAATCACCACATCGGCGGCTTCGGTCGGTTGCCACTCGGCTGGCCATTGGCGCACTTCGACGTTTTGTTGCCACTGCTGCGCAGCGTGGATGTCGATTTCCGGGCACAGGCGCTCGAACGCTCGCAGATCATCGACCCATAGACGCACCGCCAGCCCATGTTCGGCGACCAGTTGTCGGGCCAGTCGCCAGGTCACGCCGATGTCGCCGAAGTTATCGACTACGGTGCAAAAAATATCCCAGCGGGTTTTCATTTCAGGCATTCCAGGTTCCCGTTGGCAAAGGCGCCGATTGTCCGCATAAATTACCCCGTGCAGAAGAGCCGACGGTGATTATTCTTCATGCGACAATCGCCACTCGCCCGTGACCTTTCGCCAGGAAGCAACCATGCCCCACCGCCCCACTCCGCACCGCTCTTTCCCAATCAGCCTCAATGCCCTGCAATTGACCGGCAGCATCGCCCTCGGCATGTGGCTGGGATTCATTGCCATTGTGCTGACCTGCTGGCTCGCTTCGCGCCTGCTTTTCAGCGAGCAACTGGCACCTGTGGCAGCAGCTGTGGAGCAACTGGCCAAACCACCGGTGGCAGCGCAACCGGTGCCGGACATTCCGCCACAGAGTCCGTTGTTTGAGCTATATGAAGAAAACCTGCGCAAGAACGAGCAGCAGCAACGGCTCGATCAGGCGCGCAGCAGCAGTCGCAACCTATCCAACCCAAGCTGTCAGTTCTGGCTGCAACAGGACCGGACTGCACCCAGCGAAAAAAGCCGCGCCAACGTCCTGCAATTCTGCGATTGATCATGAATAAGCACACAGTCCACCAACTGATTCTCGACAAGCTGCGGGTCGATCTAGACATCGCCGAACGGGCCGCGCAAACCGCTTACGAAACGGCGACCCATGAAGAAAACATCGCCGAGAACAAATACGACACCCTGGGGCTGGAAGCGTCCTATCTCGCGGCCGGGCAAGCCAGGCGGGTCGAGGAAATTCGCCAGTCACTGAGCCTCTGCCAGAACCTGGCCCTGCGCCCGTATGACGATCAGCGGGGCATCGAAGTGGGCGCGCTGCTCGGGCTCGAGGACGAAAGGGGGCGCGAACAATGGCTGTTTCTCGCCCCCGATGCAGCCGGATTGAAGGTCGATCTGGTGGGGCAACTGATAACCGTCATCACCCCGCGCTCACCGCTGGGCAAAAGCCTGCTGGGCAAGTTCGAGGGCGATGAGGTGGAGATTCTGGTGGCGGGCGCTCGGCAACAGTTCGCTGTCACCGAGGTGGTTTGACCGGCAGGAAACACTATCAGTGAACGGGCAGTTCGACGCCCTCGAACAGCTCTTCCAGTTCCTGCTTGTTGTGACACTGAATGGCCTTGGCCATGACTTCGCGGGTCAGGTGCGGCGCGAACTTCTCGATGAAGTCGCACATGAAACCACGCAGGAAGGTGCCGCGACGGAAGCCGATCTTGGTCACGCTGGACTCGAACAGTTCGCTGGCATCAAGCACCACCAGGTCGCTGTCGAGTTTGCTGTCGACAGCCATTTTCGCCACGATGCCCACACCCAGACCCAGGCGAACATAGGTCTTGATCACGTCGGCGTCGGCGGCGGTGAACACCACTTTCGGCGTCAGGCCACGATGGCTGAATGCTTCGTCGAGCTTCGACCGGCCGGTAAAACCGAACACGTACGTCACGATCGGGTATTCGGCCAGGGCTTCGAGGGTCAGTTTCGACAGTTTGGTCAGCGGGTGGCCCTGAGGCACGACCACGCAACGGTTCCAGCGGTAGCACGGCATCATCACCAGATCACCGAACAGCTCGAGCGCTTCGGTGGCGATGGCGAAATCCACGGTGCCGTCGGCGGCCATTTCGGCGATTTGCATGGGCGAACCCTGATGCATATGCAGGGCCACGTCCGGGTATTGCTTGATGAAATTGCTGATCACCGGCGGCAACGCATAACGCGCCTGGGTGTGAGTGGTGGCAATCGACAGGGTGCCCTTCTTCTCGTTGGAGAATTCCTGGGCGATCTGCTTGATGCTTTCAACCTTGCGCAGAATTTCGCCAGCGGTGGTGATGATGCGTTCGCCGGCCGGGGTAACGCGGGTCAGGTGCTTGCCGCTGCGGGCAAAAACCTCGACGCCCAGTTCGTCTTCCAGCAGACGGATCTGTTTACTGATGCCCGGTTGAGAGGTGTAAAGGCTTTGGGCTGTAGCGGAAACGTTGAGGTCGTGGTGCGCCACTTCCCAGATGTAGCGCAATTGTTGAAGCTTCATATGAATCCCTCAAAGCAGGTAGACGCCACGGGCATCAGCGACGGTATATAACTATATTAATGGTTCGAAGAATAAATCTAGAACTTTTTTGTCAAATTGCCATTATTCGTGTTCTAGAGATCCCCTTGGCGACGACGTTGCACCAGCGGCACCAGATAGACCGGCACCTTGGACAGTTGCAGCACACGGGCGGCGGTTCGCCCCAAAGGCGTTTCCGCACCCGCACCGTGGCTGTGACTCCCTACGATCAACAAATCCACGGAGAGTTTCTGCGCCTGGTCCAGAATCACCTGCGATGGGTCGCCCTGCACCACCCGTACTGCCTGAATCCGCTCCAGATCGTGCTCCCCTTCATCCCCCAACTCCTCACGAAAACTGTCGAGCACCCGCTGCTCGATACTGGCAATCACTGTATTCAGGCCCTGGCTGTGAAACTCGTTCAGCGCCTGTTCATCGAGATAACTTTGCAGCACCGACTCGGCAAACAACCCCATGGGTTCAACCGCATGCACCACATACAAATCGGCATTGAAGGTCCGGGCCAGTTCCAGGGCATGCTGCATCACCACGGGCGCGTACAGGCCAAGGTCAGTGGCATACAGCATCGAACGAATCATATGACCTCCTCGACTGCCAACATGGCGGAGATTTGATTCAGCTTAGCAGTGCCTTGGCGACTACGACATGCGGCGCAACGCATTGAACAGTGGGCTTAAACCTTTTGCTCGTTGCTTATGCCATGGGGCACATGACCGGTGGCGACGACTTCACGGGCCAATTCGCAGTGGCCGGCCTGATCGTCGAAAAACACATCGGCCGCGAAGGCTTCGAGAAAGGCTGACTTGGTCAGGCCGCCGAGGAACAGCGACTCGTCGAGACGGATGTCCCATTCGCGCAACGTGCGAATCACTCGCTCATGGGCCGGCGCCGATCGCGCCGTGACCAGCGCAGTACGGATCGGACAGGCGTCCTCCGGGAACTCACGCTGCAACAGATTGAGGGCCGCGAGAAAGCCCTTGAACGGCCCACCGCGCAACGGCTCGCGGGCGGCCTCACGCTCGCTGGCCTGGAACGCCTCCAGACCACCGGCCTGATAAACGCGCTCCGACTCATCGGAAAACAGCACCGCGTCTCCGTCGAAGGCGATGCGCAATTCGTCGCTGGCCGCACGACTGGCACCGCCCGACAGAATGGTCGCCGCGGCGAACCCGGCGTCCAGTGCATTGCGTACGTCTTCGGCGTGGGTCGAGAGAAACAGGTCGCAGCCAAAGGCCTTGAGGTAGGGATACGGACTGCGCCCGCCGACAAAGGCCGCGCGAGAGATTGCCAGTCCGTAATGGTCAATCGAGTTGAATACCCGCAGCCCGGTGTCGGCGCTGTTGCGCGACACCAGAATCACCTCGACCCGGGCACGGCCGAGGCTATTGTTGAGGTTCAGGAGTTTCTGCACCAACGCAAAGGCATCGCCGGGTTGGAGGATTTCGTCTTCGTGTTCGATCTGATACTGCCGGTAGGCTTCGACACCGCTCGACAGATAGACCTTGTGGCTTTCGCTCAGGTCGAACAGCGCTCGCGAAGAAATCGCCAGCACCAGTTTGTCGTCAATTGCCTTCGGCATGCCCTTCTCCCTCAGGTTGGTCGACTCAGGTGTTTCGTCGATCAATGAAACTCAAACTGCGATACAAGGCCTCGATGCGCGGCATCTCACACCCCGCGGCCCTGGCGGCCGCCAGTGGCCGGGCGTAGATCGCGGCCAGCTCCAGCGGTCGTTTGTGCAGGAAATCGTGGTACATGCTCGGCCAGTAGTCAGGCATTTTTTCGGTCACCATGAACAAGTGCTCGGCATACCCCGCCGGTACACCGTGCCCGCACGCGACTGCGCCTTGCACCACTTCAGCCATCAGCGCCTTGATCAGTTCGCGACTGTCGGCATCGGCCATCAACGGTGTGGTGCTCGCTCCCAGCAACACCGAGAGACCGTTGTAAGGGATATTCCAGACCAGTTTTTGCCAACGCGCCTGATGCAAATTCGCCATGGCCTGGGAATCGAGACCGGCGCTGCGGAACAGGCCGACACCTTCCTCGACAATCGCAGTGCGTGCCGGCCCATCGGCAGGACCGCTGTGATAACCAACGTGCACCGCGCCCAACGCCTGATGAGTGATGACGCCCGGCGCCTCGCGATGGACGCAGATGTAGCAGAGCCCTCCAAGCACATGCAGCGAATCGGGGAGCAACGCGCGCAGGCTGTCTTCGACATCCAGGCCGTTTTGCAACAGCAGTACCTTGGCGTTCGGTGCCGCCGCTTGCAGGATAGCGGGTGCCAGGTCGGCGTTGCTGGTGGTTTTCGCGCCCACCAGCAGCCAGTCGCAGGGCGGCATGTCTTCAGCGTTCGAATAAGCCTGCACCGGGTTCAGTTTCAGCGCGCCATGGGGCGCGCTATCGACTTGCAACCCGTGCTCGGCCACAGCGGAAAACTCGCTGCGCAGCAGAAAATGCACATCAAAACCGGCACGCGCCAGCATTACCCCGTAGAAACCACCGATTGCGCCGGTCCCGATTATGCCGATCGTCGGCCTAGCAACTGTCCCCATCATGGCAACTCCTCTGCTGTTCGACTCAGCGCCTGGCGCACGGCCCGGTTGAGCTCGGTGTCGGTCAGGCGCGATTTCAGTGCTCCAAAGAATTCGCCGTCGCGAACGACAAACAGCGCCGGCAAGTGAAAGACCTGATAACGCTCGACCACCCCGCCGTTGTTGCCGGCATCGATCCAGCACAGTCGATCGACTGCCAGGTCGAGTGTCGGCAATTGCTCGCGGGCAAACCGGCAACCGGCGCAGCCGACACTGGTGAAAATGACCAGCGATACACCGCTCATCGCCAGCAGCCGTTGGTCGGCGTCAAAATCGGTCAGTTCCAATTCGACCACTATACTTGGGAGAACAATGTCAGATGGCCGACACATGGAGTCTGTGTTCATGGGACGATTTATTCCTCACCCTGACGATGTGCCCGTCGAATTAACGTTGCTGAAACCTGAATGTATTTCGCGACGACAACTGCACACTATCAGCCTCGGGGGCATGGCTTGCAATTATCACCGCGCGTGGCGCCACGGCACAGCGCTGGAAGTTCGCATGCCGACCGTGAATCCGGACGCGCGTTACCTGGGCTATGTCGCCTGGTGCCTGCGGCGCAAGCGCGGTTATCTGGTGGGCATCGCCTTCGTCGACGAACAAATGCTGTTCAGCGCCCGGATGGGCGAGCAGGTGTGCCAGATCGAACGCTACTGCCGCCTGCATGACGCCCACGACGACTTGCAGGGTATCCAGGCCCTGGCCCTCGAATGGCTCCAGGAGCATGCCGACGAGTTTTCTCACGAATCGGTGCGCAAGGCTTTTGCCTTGCCTGTGCTGGATTAGGGGCGTTCCCGACGGGTTTGCCGGCCACGTTGGGGAAACTGACTGAGAATGGCCCCTAAACCAGTGTCTGCCCATTGTCGAGCCACGGTGTAACGCGCTAAGGTTCGGCTCCCCGACGCGCTTAATTTGCTGTGCTCCGCCGCGCGGGTTCGCTGGCGGCCGGCACCCGTGACCTGACGAGTAAACGATGGCTGATTTACCGATCAACGACCTAAACGTCGCCTCCAACGAGACACTGATCACTCCCGATCAGCTCAAGCGCGATATTCCCCTGAGCGACACCGCACTGCGCACTGTCACCAAGGGCCGCGAAGTCATTCGCAACATTCTGGATGGCACCGACCACCGCCTGTTCGTCGTCATCGGGCCTTGCTCGATCCACGACATCAAGGCCGCCCACGAGTATGCCGAGCGCCTGAAGGCTCTCGCTGCCGAAGTGTCCGATACCCTGTATCTGGTCATGCGCGTGTATTTCGAGAAGCCCCGTACCACCGTCGGCTGGAAAGGCTTGATCAACGACCCGTACCTGGACGACTCGTTCAAGATCCAGGACGGCTTGCACATCGGTCGCCAATTGCTGCTGGACCTGGCCGAAAAAGGCCTGCCAACCGCCACCGAAGCCCTCGACCCGATCT
This sequence comes from Pseudomonas sp. P4_C4, assembly GCF_056402055.1. Taxonomy (NCBI): domain Bacteria; kingdom Pseudomonadati; phylum Pseudomonadota; class Gammaproteobacteria; order Pseudomonadales; family Pseudomonadaceae; genus Pseudomonas; species Pseudomonas sp. P4_C4. The sequence continues at coordinate 44,511 of NZ_JBFUID010000024.1, forward strand.
CCCCGCAATACTTGCAGGACCTGATCAGCTGGTCGGCCATCGGCGCGCGCACCACCGAATCCCAGACTCACCGCGAAATGGCGTCCGGCCTGTCCTCGGCCGTCGGCTTCAAGAACGGCACCGATGGCGGTCTGACCGTGGCGATCAACGCCCTGCAGTCGGTTTCCAGCCCGCATCGCTTCCTGGGCATCAACCAGGAAGGTGGCGTGTCGATCGTGACCACCAAGGGCAATGCCTACGGTCACGTGGTGCTGCGCGGCGGCAACGGCAAGCCGAACTACGATTCGGTCAGCGTTGCGCTCTGCGAGCAGGCGTTGAACAAGGCGAAGATCAAGCCGAACATCATGGTCGATTGCAGCCACGCCAACTCCAACAAGGATCCGGCCCTGCAACCGCTGGTGATGGAAAACGTCGCCAACCAGATCCTCGAAGGCAACAAGTCGATCATCGGCCTGATGGTTGAAAGCCACCTGAACTGGGGCTGCCAGGCGATCCCGAAAGACCTCGCCGACCTGCAATACGGCGTGTCGATCACCGACGCCTGCATCGACTGGACCGCGACCGAAAACACCTTGCGCAGCATGCATGCCAAGCTCAAGGATGTGTTGCCCAAACGCGATCGCAGCTGATCGCCTGTTTGCCTGCACAAAAAACGCACACAAAAAAACGCCGGGCTGAGCCCGGCGTTTTTTTATGCGTTCGTTTTGTTGAAGGTCACTGACTCAGCTTGGCCGCATGCCGCTGGTGACGCTCCATGTAGCGCTCGACGTAGGAGCACGATGGAATGACGGTGTAACCCATTTCGTCAGCGTACTCCAGCGCCTTCTCGGTCAAGGCTGCCGCAATACCGCGACCACGCAATGCGTTGGGCACGAAGGTGCGATAGATATCCAGGGTCTGCTTCCCCAGATCCATGTAGGTCAGATAGGCACGATGACCGTCCACATTGGTCTCGAACTGATGACCAGCCTGGTCATGGTGGATGGACAACGCCTCGCTCATCACTACTCCTCGCGGGTCTGGAATTCCGACCCCTACCTTACCGATGTTTTTCCGGCGAAGGAACATCTACGCCACCCCGTGCCTGAATGGACACCGAGAAGAGCTGCACCGATCTCGCGCTACCGAGCACCTACAAATAGTAGGCACCATTGGCAGAAATGCTCAAGGTGCGCTCGTCATCGTGCGGGTTGGCGGGTGCTGCTCCGGATCACGCAGGAATGGCTCGACCGAAGATCACTCCGGGTCGATAGCCTGAACATTGCCGGATGTTGAGACTTAAGACGAGCGCCCGTTGTTAAAGTCACCTGAACATCGAGAAAGATATTGGGAGGCGCTACGCAAAAGCCGAACAAAAGTGTAGACGAATCCATGTAGGCGGGCTCTAGCCAGACTGGAAAAAGAGCGGTATGCCGAAGGAACTTTTTCTCGCCAGCTGGCTCAGCCACGGGCCTTGCAGCTGGATGTTTTTTAATCAGTTCAGTTAAAAGTTGCTCGAAAAAGAATCAACGCCTACAATTTTTTTTGCTTCTTGCGTCACGTCAGTTTTACTTACTACAAGTAATAGGTAGTATGTACGCCGGCTATTTCCTCAATCGGAGGAGATAGCTACTTAATAGAAAGTCCTTGAAGGGGAACACGATGAACAACGTTCTGAAATTCTCTGCTCTGGCTCTGGCCGCAGTTCTGGCTACCGGTTGCAGCAGCGCATCGAAAGAAACCGAAGCACGTCTGACCGCTACTGAAGACGCAGCTGCTCGCTCCCAGGCTCGTGCAGACGAAGCTTACCGTAAAGCTGATGAAGCTCTGGCTGCTGCTCAAAAAGCACAACAGACTGCTGACGAAGCTAACGAGCGTGCTCTGCGCATGCTGGACAAAGCTAGCCGCAAGTAATAATCCTTCGGGATTGTTATCAAGCCGATCCATTTTTTGGGTCGGCTTTTTTATTGCCCGGCGTTTCTCCAGGCAATAAAAAACCCGTCGACGCAGTCCGCGCCGACGGGCTCTTTACAAGCTTACTGCATCGGGTCGACCGGAGTGCTCGACACCATCGGTACGGCGTTGTTGCCCGGCACAGCAATCTCCACCGGCAGGCCGTCTTCAGCGGCAACCACATCACGCACCACATCCCAGTTCATGCGCAGGTTGTTAGTGATGTCTTCACGCTTGAGCATCGCGTTGATGACCGCGGTGTGCTTGTCGACCACCGACGGGTTGCCCTTGTCGTCCAGCGGCGTATGCGCCTCCAGATAGACCTTGCCGCCACTCAAACCAAACTTGTACGGGTCGTTGATGATCCGCACCGACGTACCGACCGGCACCATGCCCGCCATTTCCAGCACGTTGTTGTTGAACATGCGGAAGCAACCGTGGCTGGTGCGCATGCCGATACCGAACTTCTTGTTCGAACCGTGGATCAGGTAGCCCGGTGTGCCCAGGGTGAACTTGAACGGCCCCAGCGGGTTGTCTGGGCCGGCTGGCACGACGTTGGGCAGCGGATCACCGTCTGCTGCGTGCTCGGCCTTGATCGAAGCCGGAGGCGTCCAGGTCGGGTTCGGCGTCTTGGCGGTGATGCTGGTGTGGGCAATCGGCGAGCCCCAGCCTTCACGACCGATACCCAGCGGGAACGTGTACACCACGTTCTTGCCTTTCGGGTAGTAGTAGAGGCGGTACTCGGCCAGGTTGATCACGATGCCTTCACGCGGGCCCGGTGGCAGGATGAAGCGGGTCGGCAGAATGATTTCCGTGCCGGTGCCTGGCAACCATGCATCGACACCCGGGTTGGCCGCGACCATTTCCGTGTAGCCCAGATCGTAGGCGGTACCAAGGTCGGCGAAGGTATCTTCGTACTTGGCCTTGATCACCTGCACCTGGCCGATGATGTCTTCACCGGGCGGTGGCAGGGGAAACTCCAATGCTGCAACGGGACCGGCCACCAAAAGGGCGGCAAGTGTCAGGCAGCGGGTGACGGCAGGAAAGCGCGACAACATCCGGAAAATCCTTCGCATGATCAACAGAGGGTATAAGAACGCGATTGTACACCGCCATCCGTTATTTCGGGGAGATGGCCCGATTGCAGGTAATGCAAGGAGATTTTGCGATTGTCCTCGATTCCGTGTGGGGGTGAGCCTGCTTGCGATGGCTGTGTGTCAGGCGATGAGTATTTTGTGGGTGTACATATCCGTTGCTGCGGTAACGGCCACTTAGGGTTCCGCCCTTACGGCGGGTCACTTTGGAAAAGCCCCAAAGTAACCAAAGGGCTCTTGCCCCTGACGTTCGGTGCCTCGCCTAGGCTCGGCATGCCCTCGCTCCGGTCCTGCTCCGTGGGCCCGCCGCCATCGGCCATCCATGGCCGGCGGCGGCTAACCCGGCATCCATGCCGGGTTGCCCACTGCGCAGAACCTCCACTCGGCCTCACGAGGGGGCGTGTACCGCAACAGCGTCCGAGGCGGCCTACCGGCCGGCCTGGTTCTGATGCGTGCGTGTTTCCCTGTAGGAGCTGTCGAGTGCAACGAGGCTGCGATCTTTTGGCTTTATTGCTTACAAGCAAGATCAAAAGATCGCAGCCTTCGGCAGCTCCTACGGATTGATACGTCCGCGAAACCAGGTCGGCTGGCAGGCCGCCATCGCGAGCAGGCTCGCTCCTACAATGGATCGACGTGCACCTAATGCTCTTCACCACTCATCAGGCCGAGCGTTAGCTCGCCTGCAGCTTTTGATCTTGATCCACCCGCCCCCTCGGAAGGCTGAGTGGAGGTGTTCATCCGGGGATGGGCGCGCAGCGCCGTTCGACGCAGTCGAACTCATTGCATGTAGGTCGAAGCGAAGCCGACCGGAGGGCAATGCCCCCGGATGAATGCCGGAGCGAAGGAACGCCGAGCCTTAGCGAGGGGCCGTACGTTCGGGGCGAGACCTTTTGGTTCCTTTTGGGGCGTTTGCCAAAAGGGACTCGCCGTAAGGGCGAAACCATAAGCCGCCGTTACCTAACCAACGGATATGTACACAATCAACACGAATCAAAGCTCAAACCGCAACTCCGGCCAGATCGGCGAAGTCCCCCGCTTCTGCGACTCAAGAATGGCCCGGCACAACGAGCACAGACGCTGATCCTGAAACACCCGGCGATCGACACTCGACCAGCGCGGTTGCGCCGGCAACAGACTGCCACACAAGGTGCGGTCCGCCGAGCCGCCCAGCTCCAGTTGACGGGTCACCAGATGCACCCGCACCTCCTGGCAGGCGAACAGATCCAGCTGTTCGTCAGGCTCGATCAGTTGGTAGGCAAAAAGTGACCAGGCAGGACGCGGCATCGGGGGCTCCAAATCGGGGGCGCCACCTTAGCCGAAAGCCTGCTTCTAGAAAAGTGTCATAACAGTGGTTTTAGAGTAGGCCAGACATTTTCCAGCAACTTGTCCTGAGCCCCGGCCGCCGGGTGTATGCCGTCGGCCTGCATCAAGTCCGGATGGCCGCCCACGCCGTCGAGGAAAAACGGCACCAGCGGGATTTTTTTCTCATCGGCCAGGTTGCTGTAGACCTCGGCGAAGGCCTTGGTGTAGCGGGCACCGTAATTGGGCGGCAGTTGCATGCCGAGCAACAGCACCTTGGCACCGCTGGCCCGGGAGCTGTCGATCATTGACGCAAGATTTTGTTGCAATTGAGTTGGCAGCAAGCCGCGCAGGCCGTCATTGCCGCCCAACTCGAGGATCACGACTTGCGGTTTATGCTCTACAAGCAGCGCGGGCAGGCGTGCCTGGCCCCCGGCACTGGTGTCGCCACTGATGGACGCATTGATCACTTTGTCGTCGAAACCTTCGCGCCTGAGCCGTTGCTCAAGCAGCGACACCCACCCCAGCCGGGTATCCAGCCCGAAACCGGCGCTGATACTATCGCCAACGATCAGGACTGTACCCGCCGCTGCGTTTTGGGCCATGCACATCAAGGCCAGGCCAGCACTCAAAAACCAGACACGCATCGGACTCTCCATGGGCGCAAGCATTCTCATCGCGAAGGACCTTAGCAAAGTGGTTCCCAGCGCGGAAGGTGAACTGACCATCCTGCACGAACTCAGCCTGGAACTGAACAAGGGCGACAGCCTGGCCATCGTCGGCGCTTCGGGCTCTGGAAAATCCACACTGCTGGGCCTGCTCGCCGGCCTCGACCTGCCGAGCAGTGGCGAGGTCACTCTCGCCGGGCAAGGCCTGAGCAACCTCGATGAAGACCAGCGTGCGCGCATCCGCGCCGAACACGTGGGTTTCGTGTTCCAGTCATTCCAGTTGCTCGACAGCCTCAATGCCCTGGAAAACGTCATGTTGCCGCTGGAGCTCGACGGCCGCAAAGACGCCCGAGAACGCGCCACCCAATTGCTGCAACGGGTCGGGCTGGGCCAACGCCTGACTCACTCGCCGCGCCAGCTCTCCGGAGGCGAGCAACAACGCGTGGCGATTGCCCGCGCGTTTGCCGCCGAGCCCGATGTGTTGTTCGCCGACGAACCGACCGGCAACCTCGACAGCCACACCGGCGAGCGCATCAGCGACTTGCTGTTCGAGCTCAACCAGGAACGCGGCACGACCCTGGTGCTGGTGACTCACGATGAACGCCTGGCCCATCGCTGCCGGCGCCTGATCCGTCTTGAAGCCGGCCTGCTGGTCGCCCCTCTGGAGCCTTGATGGCACGTCTGCCGCTGTTGCGCCTGTTCAGCCTCGCCATCCGCCAATTGCTGCGCGATGCCCGCGCCGGTGAATTGCGCGTGTTGTTTTTCGCCTTGCTGGTGGCCGTGGCCGCCAGCACCGCCATCGGTTACTTTGGCGCGCGCCTGAACGGCGCCATGATGCTGCGCGCTACCGAGTTCCTCGGTGCCGACCTGCTGCTGGAAGGCAGTTCGCCTGCGCGCCCCGAACAGATAAGAAGCGGCACCGAACTGGGTCTGGAACACGCTCAAGTGGTGGAGTTCTCCAGCGTCATCGCCACCGATAACGGCATTCAGCTGTCCAGCATCAAGGCGGCCGATGACACCTACCCGCTACGCGGCGAATTGAAAAGCGCGCCCGCCCCCTTCGCCACGGAAACAGTCGGTGGCGGACCGCAACCCGGTGAAGCCTGGGTCGAGGCACGCCTGCTGACCGCCCTGGACCTGAAGATCGGCGATAGCATCGATGTCGGCATGAAAACCCTGAAACTGGCGCGGGTGCTGACTTACGAACCCGATCGCGCCGGCAATTTCTACAGCCTGACGCCGCGGGTGCTGATCAATCTCGGCGACCTTGCAGCAACCGGCGTGGTGCAACCCGGTAGCCGGGTCAGCTATCGCGAATTATGGCGAGGCAACGCTCAGGCACTCGAGACGTACCGGCAACTGATCAAGCCGGGGCTTGCCGCCAATCAGCGCTTGCAGGACGCCCGCGACGGCAATCGACAGATCGGTGGCGCCCTGGGCAAGGCCGAACGCTACCTGAACATGGCCAGCCTGGTGGCGGTATTGCTCTCCGGCGTGGCGGTGGCGCTGTCGGCAACCCGCTTCGCCACCCGCCGATTCGATGCCAGTGCATTGCTGCGCTGCCTCGGGCTGTCGCGCCGGGAAACCATGGTGTTGTTCAGCCTGCAACTCACTGTGCTCGGGCTGCTGGCCAGCATCAGCGGCGCCCTCCTCGGCTGGCTCGCACAACTGGGATTGTTTGCCCTGCTGCATGACTTGCTGCCGACCGACGTGCCTCCGGGCGGACTGTTTCCGGCCGTTGCCGGGATCGGCACCGGACTGGTGGCGCTCGCCGGTTTCGCCTTGCCGCCGCTGGCGGCCTTGGGCCGGGTACCGCCATTGCGCGTGCTGCGTCGGGATATGCTGCCGATCCCTTCCAGCACCTGGATGGTCTACGGTGTAGCGCTGGGCGCCCTCGGCCTGATCATGTGGCGCCTGAGCCTGGACCTGGTGCTGACCTTTGCCCTGCTCGGCGGCGGCGTGATTGCAGCGCTGGTGCTGGGCGGTTTGTTGTTGCTGCTGTTGAAGAGTCTGCGGCGCATGCTTGCGCGTGCATCCTTGCCCTGGCGTCTTGGACTCGGGCAATTGCTGCGTCATCCGCTCGCTGCGGCGGGACAGTCCCTGGCGTTCGGCCTGATTCTGCTGTCAATGGCGCTGATCGCCTTGCTACGTGGTGAGTTGCTGGATACCTGGCAGAACCAGTTGCCGAAAAACGCCCCCAATTACTTCGCCCTGAACATCCTGCCCGCAGATAAACAGGCCTTCACCAACCACCTGATCGCCGTGTCGGCTCAATCGGCACCGTTGTACCCGGTGGTGCCGGGGCGATTGATCAGCATCAACGGCGAGCCGGTGCAACAGATCGTCACCAAAGAATCTGCGGGTGATCGGGCGATCCAGCGCGACCTGAGCCTGACCTGGGCCGCGGACCTGCCGTCGGGTAACAAACTCACGGCCGGCCATTGGTGGAACGAACAAACGCCGGACGATGTTCCCGGCGTGTCGGTAGAAGGCAAGGTCGCCGAAAGCTTGAAAATCAAGCTCGGCGACCACCTGATTTTCAGCGTTGGCGGGGTCAATCGCGAGGCGAAAGTCACCAGCCTGCGGGAGATCGACTGGGACAACTTCCAGCCGAACTTCTTCATGATCTTCCAGCCCGGCACCCTGAAGGATCTGCCGGCGACTTACCTGACCAGTTTCTACCTCGCACCCGGTCACGACCAGCAGATCGTCGACCTGTCCCGGGCCTTCCCGGCGGTGACGATCCTGCAGGTCGAAGCCTTGCTGGAGCAACTGCGCAGCATTCTCGCCCAGGTGACCCTGGCGGTGGAGTACGTGTTGTTGTTTGTGTTGGCGGCGGGGATGGCGGTGCTGTTCTCCGGCCTGCAAGCGACGCTGGATGAACGCATTCGCCAGGGCGCGTTGCTGCGTGCGCTGGGGGCGGAACGGCAATTGCTGGTCAAGGCGCGGCGCATCGAGTTCGGTTTGCTGGGCGCCGTCAGTGGCTTGCTGGCAGCGCTGGGTTCGGAAGTCGTGAGTTGGGTGCTCTACCGCTACGCCTTTGACCTGCCGTGGCATCCGCATCCATTGCTGATGTTGCTGCCACTGCTGGGTGCCGTGCTCATTGGTGGTGCCGGGGTGTTCGGCACCCGTCGGGCATTGAACGCCAGCCCGCTGACAGTCCTGCGCGAGGGTTGATAGACTCCTGCCATCCTCACCACAAGAAGCAGTCATGAGCCGTTACCGCCCTCCCCGCACCGCCGGCACCGCGCTGATCACCCCCGAGGGTGAAGCGCGGATGCGCGCCGAGTTCCATGAGCTGTGGCATGTACGTCGCCCCCAGGTTACCCAGGCTGTCAGCGAAGCCGCGGCCCAGGGTGATCGCTCGGAGAACGCCGAATACACCTACGGCAAAAAGATGCTGCGAGAAATCGACAGCCGCGTGCGGTTTCTCACCAAACGTCTGGAAGCGCTGAAAGTCGTCAGCGAAAAACCCAGCGATCCGAACAAGGTCTATTTCGGCGCCTGGGTCACGATCGAAGATGAGGATGGCAAAGAGTCGCGCTACCGCATTGTCGGGCCCGATGAACTGGACCTCAAACAGGGCCTGATCAGCATTGATTCGCCGTTGGCCCGCGCCCTGATCGGCAAGGCACTGGACGCCGAAGTCCGGGTCCAGACCCCCACCGGTGAGCAGTGCGTTTACATCGTGGCGATCGACTACCCGTGAGCTTTAACGCCGGGTAATCAATCCTTGCCGGGCAACGCGGGTCAGTTGCCGGATCACTTCAGGAGCCTCTTCGAGGCTGGGGGACTGAATCACTGCCAGATCGAAACTGTCGTCGGCGAAACGAGCGAGGGACTCACCGTCTTCGACAAACTGGATCAGGAAAGCAGCGGGACCGCCGGTACGGCGTGGCCAGCCATCGAGATAACGCAAGAGCGTCGGCTGATGTTTGCCGCCAAGCAGGATTTTTGGATTGCGCTGGGTCAGGTGTGCCGTGATCGGCGCGGGACGTACAACGGCGTTTAGTGCATTCATTGTGTCGTGTCTCTGCCTCAAAAGTCTGCATGGCAGGTGAGAGGCAACACCGAACCAGCGCTTTAGCGGTATTTCGAAGCCTGTTCCGGCTTCTATCGGCAACTGAATGAGTCACCTGGCGCCCCGCAAGTAGCTGTTTAAATCGGCGCATGAGCAACATCCTAGAGAAGCTGACTGGACAGTGTCAAGAATGACGCTCAACAAAAAAGGCCCGACAATGCGGGCCTTTTCGTTGAGCCAGAGCGGTCAACCAGCGATGGCACGGTCCGCCGAGAGTTTGCCCGCACCTTCGATCAATACCGCGATACTGCCACCGAGCAAGGCCAGGGCGAATTCATAACCGTTGTTGGCCATGAACAGACCGTTGCTGATGTGCACCGAGAAAATCGCGACCAGCAACAGGAAGGCCAGGCCAAGCGCGGCCGGGCGAACCAGCAAGCCGATGATCAGGGCCAGGCCGGCGAAGAATTCAATGCCGCCCGCCAGTGTCGCCATCAGGTAACCCGGCGTCAGTCCCAGGCTTTCCATGTACTGCGCGGTTCCAGCCAGACCATAGCCACCGAATGCCCCGAAGAGTTTCTGCGAGCCGTGAGCGGCGGAAATAATGCCGACCACGATGCGCAGAACCGTCAGGCCGTAGCCAGCGCGGGTAGACAGTACCTTGTTGATCAGAGTGCTCATGCTGTTTCATTCCTTGTAAGTGTGTGTTGGTTGGCCGCTATATTAATCAGTTAATTGCATGTTAAAAGCGCAAAAAACCCACCATTACAATCAAATTAACCGATCATTTGCGTGAAGCAATCTTTTGTCCCTGGGGCTCCAACGACTCTCGCTCCCGGTCGAATGCCAAGTAATACTTGTTCACGCTATTAACATAGCTGACGGGGCCCATACCCACTTGCTCCATGGCCACGCGTTCGACCTGGAAGAACCACTGGTTGGGATTCAATCCTCGCCGCCGGGCTTCTGCGCGCATGCCCTGAACCCGCTCCGGCCCGATGTTGTAGGCCGCCAGCACGAAGGCCATGCGTTCGCGCTCGTTGAGTTTCGGGCTGGCAAAGAATTTGCGCCGGATCATCGCCAGGTACTTGGCCCCGGCCTGCACATTGCCGTCTACGTCCTGAATATTGTTGACCCCCACCCGCTGCGCCGCAGCAGGAGTGATCTGCATCAGACCGGTGGGGCCATCGCCACTGCGGGCGGCAGGTTGCAGGGCTGACTCCTTGAAGGCCAGCGCCGCCAGGTTCAGCCAGTCCATGCCCTGGGCATCGGCGTGTTTCTGCAGCACCGGGCGAAGTTTTTCCAGACGCTGCCGGTCCGTCTTCGCCAGTGGATAGTGCACTTGATAGAGACGACGATAGATCCGCAGGAACGCGACGTCCTGATCCGATGGTTTCTTGTAGACGGTGAGGAAGCGATCGATGCTGGCCCGCAGCATCGAGGCGTCACGGCGCACGAACCAGAATTCCTCTCCCGGATCACTGACAAGTGCCTGTTTGTCGAAACGCAGTTTGGGCAGGATCTTGCCCCAGCGTTCGGCGATCGGCTGCTCGACGATAGTCAGGTGGAAGATCCCGCCCTGCACCATCTCCAGCACATCCTCGACGGCAAGGCTCGGATCGACCCACTCGATTTTGACCGGTGGCAGTTTGTGCAGGGCAAGCTTTTGATTGATCTGGCTGACGGCATCCCCGGCGGCGCTGCCGGCGGGTAACGCCAGGGTCTTGCCGGAAAGCTGTTCAAGCCGGGTGTAGCGGCGCTCGCCCTTGATGCCCACCAGGACCAGCGCAATGTTGCTGGCAATCGGCTCACTGGTGCTGACGGCGAAACCCGCTTGCAGATCGAGCAACTCGCCTGGCGCCACCAGATCGCCCTCCCCGCGCTGCAATGCGCCGAGCAGTTGATCCTTGGCCTTGGGAATGATCTTGAGGGTGATTTCCTGACCGTCTCGGGCGTGGCCGTTGAGGTATTGCTCGAACGCTCTCAGACGGTGGTATTCGACCCCGATCGCCTGCCCCTGGACTTCGCCGGAACTGTTGCGGCTCTGGTTGACCAACACCCGCAGCACACGACTGTTGCGAATTTCCGCAAGGTCGCGCACCTTGCTGGCCGGTACGGCTTGCAGCGGCCCGGGCAGACGCGCGACCGCCGACATCGGCAGTAGCAGCGAACAACACAGCAGTAGCAAAACCGAGGGACGAATCATCCACTCTCCGGAAAGAATATGAGGCCCGCTTCAATGACGAAAACCATCAAGCGCGGCGACAAAAACAGAGCGCCCAAGGCGCTGGCAAAGTGCGAAAGACTGGCACAATGATGGCAAAACTACCAACCCAGCCTGGTCCGCGGCTCAAGAGACAGCGTTAACCCGTTGTAGTTCTTGGTTTTTCTTATAAATCCACGGCTCTGATATGCTTTCCGGCCTTTGGGCCGAGGTAGCACCATGCAACTCATCGATATCGGCGTCAACCTGACCAACGCCAGTTTTGCCGACAAACACCAGGCCGTACTCGACCGCGCCTACGCGGCCGGCGTGTGCCAACTGGTGCTGACCGGCACCAGTGTCGAGGGCAGTGAACAGGCTCTTGAGCTGTGCCAGCAACTGGACGAAAGCGCCCAGCGCCTGTTCGCCACCGCCGGTATTCACCCTCACTGCGCCAGCGACTGGAACGCCGACAGCGCCCGACGTTTGCGCAGCTTGCTCATGGAGCCGAATGTGGTGGCCGTGGGTGAATGCGGGCTGGATTTCAACCGTGATTTCTCGCCGCGCCCGCAACAGGAGAAAGTCCTCGAAGAACATCTGGCCATGGCCGTCGAATTGCAGCTGCCGGTTTTTCTGCACGAGCGCGACGCCAGCCAGCGTTTGCTGGAGATCCTGCGCGACTTCCGCGACCGACTGCCGGCCGCCGTTGTGCATTGCTTCACTGGGGAGCAGAAGGCGCTGTTCAGCTACCTCGACCTCGATCTGCACATCGGCATTACCGGCTGGATCTGCGACGAGCGCCGGGGCACGCATTTGCATCCGCTGGTCAAGGAGATCAAGCGCGGACGCCTGATGCTCGAAAGCGATGCACCGTATCTACTGCCGCGCAGCCTGCGCCCCAAGCCGAAGAACGGGCGAAACGAGCCGGCGTACCTGACCGAAGTATTGCGTGAAGTGGCGCTGCATCGCGGAGAAAGCCAGGAAGATCTGGCGGCGCACACTACAGCCTGTGCGCGGGCGTTTTATGGGCTGCCATTGATCTCCTGATTAACATAAATCCCTGTGGGAGCGGGCTTGCCCGCGATAGCGGACTTTCAGATAACACCGATGTTGGATGTGATGTCCTCATCGCGGGCAAGCCCGCTCCCACAGGTGACCGAGTTCTTTCATTAGAATGCGGACGAATGTGGGGCTTGCCCGCGATGAGGCCGGAACCGGCAACATCAATCCAGACCATGACACCTATCAAGCCAATAGCCAGCCTTGATTCGCCGCCAGCATGGACCGGGCCTATTCTTCCTACATGTGTTCAACATGGATCGAGGATCAGCATCATGGGCAAACGTCACCCCAACCTTCCCGTCTGGCAATGGCGAGCGTACCCGAACAATCATCAGCACCCGACCAATCTGGTGCTGCACCTGATCGCGGTGCCGTTGTTCATCGTGGCGTTTCTGCTGATTGTGTCCGGGGTGTTCAGCCTGAGCCTGGCGAACATCGCCATCGGTGTGATCGGTGTGATTGCGGCGCTGGCCTTGCAACGCCACGGCCACAGCCTGGAGACCCAAGCCTCCGAGCCGTTCAGTGACCGCAAAGATGCGATTTCGCGCTTGTTGGTCGAGCAGTTCCTGACGTTTCCGCGATTCTTCCTCAGCGGTGGCTGGTGGCGCGCCTGGCGTGAACGCCACCGCCGTCACTGATCAGGCGAACACGGTCACCGTCTGCCGGCTCATGGCGATCAACCGGCCATCCGCGCTCCACATTTTTGCGGCAGCATGCCCGTAGCCGTCAGCGGCGTATTCGGTTTCGACCAGGTATTTGCACCAGTCCAGAGTGTTCAGTTCCAGCAGCGGTTGCACGAACTCGATGGTCCAGGTCAGCGTGCTGCCCATCGCCGGCTTCTTCAAAAACGGCATCAGGGCCGGCGGCCAGGCGTCCACCAGCGCCAGGATATGCGCCTCGCTGATGGCCTCTTCTTTCACGTCGCCGCGCAAGCGCACCCAGCCGCCCATTTGCCGGGACGTGCTGCCGCTGAACGGCAGCCCGCCGATACTCCAGCGCATCGCCAGATGCCGCATGAATTCCGGGATGACGCCTTCGACAAAAGGCAGTTCCTGGCATTCGTCCCAGTGCTTCATTTCTGGTGCCGGTTCAGCGGTCACCGCCACTTCCGAGGGGCGCGAGGCGCCAAAACTGCCCTGGATCAACGTCACCACCTGACCCTTCTGCATCACCCGGCCCAACACCTGGCTGACCGCCTTGCCTTCGCGCAGCACCTCGACCTCAAAACTGACCGGAACCTCGGGTTCAACCGGGCCGACAAAGGTGATTGCCAACGAACGTACCGGCCGATCCGCCGGAACCCGGGCACGCATGGCTTCGTACTGCAAAGCAACCACCAGGCCACCGAAACTGGCGCGCCCCTGCGCCCAGGAGGCCGGGATAGACAGCTCATGCGGCTGGCTACGGACAGCGTCGAGCAGTTCGGAGAAACGCATGAAAACCTCAGGGATCGAAAAAAGATGAAGGGATCTTACCCAGCCGGAGAAGGCTATACAGCACCCATTCCGGCCAAAAGTACTGACAGAAGAGCCGAACACATAACCCTGTGGGAGCGAGCCTGCTCCGGGCGGCGTTCCGACGATAGCGCCAGGACAGCCAACATCAATTTTGAATGTCACGACCTCATCGCGAGCAGGCTCGCTCCTACAATGGATCTCCGGTGTTTTCAGGATTTGAAACAGGCCTTACCCAGTTTTTCCAGCACCCGGTCCGCACGCTGTTCAGCCTCGGCCATGGTGGCTGTCCAGACCGCAACACAGGGCTGCAAATCCGTTTCCTGTTCAGCCATGGCCAGCCATTGCACGCAATCGTGCCAGTCGCCCAGCGCGCCCTGGGCCGATTTCAACCGGGACATGGCCGCTTTCGGCAAACGGTCCAGTTCGGGGTAAGCATCGATGCCATAGCGCACACGCTTGATCAGCAGCCGCAGCCGATGACGGTCATGAGCCGGGTCGTGCAGTGCCTCGTCGAGTTTTCCCCACTGCTTGCCCAGGCGTTTTTTGATGCGCTTGCGCAAGCCCTTGAGCAATCCCTGGCGCTGGGCGGCGCGCAGAAAACGCGGAAATGCATCGAGGACGATCAGCAATTGCGCAAGTTCAGGGCTGGCCGCCACGGCCGGATAGGCCTCGGCCATTTGCGCCATGCGCCACTGTGCGGCTTGGGGTTGATGGTGCTGGAGCAGGTACGCCGCCAGCACTTCGCGATCACGTAATGGCGTGCTCAGTTCGCCCACCCGGGAGGCGGCCGCTTCCAGTTGTTCGACACCGGGCAGCCCGCGCAAGGGTCGCAACAGGCTGCGTAACCGACGCATGGTCGTGCGCAGGTCGTGTAACGCTTCAGGGTCTGTACGCTCGTTCAGGCGGGCCTGACAGGCCAGCAGACGAACTTCCAGGCCCAGAACCTGAGCCACCAACCGATCGATCATGGGGGTTTACTCCGTAAACTGCGCCAGGTTGCAAGCTCCAGGCTGCAAGCTCGGTGGGTCTTGCAGTTTGCAGCTTAGAGCTTGTAACCGCTTTTCGCTTTTAACGCCCCRCGCGCGATTCACGAATATAGAAACGGGCCTTCTCGGCTTTGGTGGTGCAGCCTTCAAACCCCTCGAATTGCTGCTGGGTCTTGGCTGCGGTCAACAGCGACAGGGCCTTGGAGTAGCTGACGGTCCCGGCAAAACCTTCGGCCTTGGCCAAGTCCAGTTCATGCCATGCAGCATCCAGGTTGCTACCGCAACTGTCGCGATAAGCGGTTTTGCCGGCACAACCGGCGAGCGCCAGGGCAATCAATGGCACGCAGATCCAGGCTTTCATCACTCACTCCTCAAAGATAGGTCAACAGTCGTGCAGGTAAGACGGTGTGGCACCTGAAAAGTGCCGTTGGTCCGCTATGCAAACTATAGCGCTGACGAGAATAACCATGTGCCGCCATGGAGTGTCGAAAATACGACGCTCTTGCCCCGTCGAACGACCAAGGCGATTGAAGCGTGCCCCTCGATGGGTGCATTGTTGAACCATTCAAGCGAGGGCGATCCATGAAAAAGCGTGTCGCACTGGTATTGGGCTCGGGTGGAGCCCGGGGTTATGCACATATCGGGGTCATTGAAGAGATCGAACGGCGCGGCTATGACATTGCCTGTATCGCCGGTTGCTCCATGGGCGCGGTGGTGGGCGGGATCTACGCCGCCGGCAAACTCAATGATTACCGCGACTGGATCGAGAGCCTGGATTATCTCGACGTGTTGCGTCTGGTGGACGTCAGTTTTCGTCTGGGGGCGATCCGTGGCGAGAAAGTCTTCGGGCAGATCCGCAAGATCGTCGGCGAGATCAACATCGAAGATTTGCGTATTCCCTACACCGCGGTTGCCACCGACCTGACCAACCAGCAGGAAATCTGGTTCCAGGAAGGTTGCCTGCATCAGGCCATGCGCGCCTCGGCAGCGATTCCCAGCCTGTTTACCCCGGTGATGCAGGGCAACCGCATGCTGGTCGATGGCGGCATTCTCAACCCGCTACCGATCGTGCCCGTAGTGTCGAGCCATTGCGATTTGATCATCGCGGTCAACCTCAACTCCACCAACCAGCGCCACTATCAATTGCCGGTCATCCAGCGTCCCGCTGCCTTCAAGACCCGCTTCGACAGCCTGATCAACTCCGTCGGCTCGAAGTTGCCGTTCCGGCGCAAACAGGCTGAACAATTGTTGGTTCTGGAACAGGAAGCCTTGAAGGCCGAAGGTGCGGACTTCAACCCGTGGATCGAATCCGCCGAGCCCGAGGCGCAGCAACCCGCGGCCGCTCCGCAAACCAGTGGCGCACCCCGCTCCGCCACCGGTTCGTTCATCATCGACAACGTCGGGCCGGCGTCCTTGCTGGATTTGATCAACCAGAGTTTCGAGGTGATGCAGACGTCGCTGGCGCAGTACAAGATTGCCGGGTATCCGCCTGACATCCTGATCAACGTGCCTAAACGCGTGTGTCGGTTTTTCGAGTTCTACAAGGCGCCGGAGCTGATCGCGCTGGGACGGGAGATTGCGCGGGATACGCTGGATCGGTATGAGAATGAGCAGAACTGAAAGCCTGAAAACTCTCGGGTGAATGTAAGGGCCCCATCGTCAGATCAGGCAACGAAGATCTAAAGGCTACCCTCACTCAACAACCGATACCCCACCCCAGCCTCAGTGACGATGAACCTGGGTTGGGTCGGGTCATCCGCCAGTTTCTGGCGCAAGTGCCCGACCACGATGCGCAGGTAATGAGTGTCTTCGGTGTGCGTCGGCCCCCAGATGTCCTTGAGCAATTGCTGCTGGGTGATCACCCGCCCGGGATGTCGCGCCAGTTGCGCCAGCACGGCGTATTCCTTGCGAGTCAGCGCGACTTCGATACCGTCGAGCAACACCCGGCGATACGCCAGGTCGACCGTCAATGGACCGAAGGTCAGCGCCGCTTGTTGCACCTCGCCCACGGGCGCCTGGCGCAACAACGCACGAATCCGCGCCAGGAACTCCTGAATGCCGAACGGCTTGGTCACGTAGTCATTGGCGCCGCCATCCAGGGCCTCGACTTTCTGCCCTTCACCGGCGCGCACCGAGAGCACCAGCACTGGCACCGTCGACCACTCGCGAAAATCGCGCAATACCTGTTGGCCGTCCATGTCCGGCAAGCCGAGATCGAGCACCAGCAAGTCCGGTTTGTTCAACGCGGCTTGTGCCAATCCTTCACTGCCGGTGCCGGCCTCCAGCACTTTATAGCCCTGGGAAGCGAGGCTGATGCGCAGGAATTTGCGGATCTGCGGTTCGTCGTCGATGACCAAAATGGTCGCGGTCTGGCTCATGAATTCACATCAACACAAAGAAGTGGCAAGAGAGTAGCGCAAGCACGATCAGGCTTCACTCTCGTATCCTGGCTGAGCCTGTAGCGGCAGGTGCAACGTGATGCAGGTCCCGCGCCCCTCGATACCGTCGGCAACGCTGATACGCCCGCCATGGGCACCGACCATGCCCTGACAAATCGCCAGCCCCAGCCCGGTACCCTGCCCGCCACGATCACCCCGCGCCGCGGTGTAGAACATGTCGAAAATCTTCGCCCGTTCCGCCTCCGGAATTCCCGGCCCCTCATCGCAGACCGAGAAAAACAGCTCACTGTCATCGGCCCCGGCGCGCAATTGCAAACGTCCGTGGTGCGGCGAAAACCGCGCGGCGTTTTCCAGCACGTTGACCAGTGCCTGTTCGATCAGCGCGGCATGGACGAACAGCAGCGGCAATTGCGCCGGTACTTCGGTGCTGACCTGCAGCGACGCGAGTACCGCGCGCAAGCGATTGAGCGCACTGCCGATGATATCGGCCGGCGACACCCAGTCCCGTGCCAGCTTCAGCGCGCCGTGGCCGAGCCGGGTCATGTCGAGCAGGTTTTGAATGTAGCGGTCGAGGCGCTCGGCTTCATCGCGCGTGCCTTCGAGCAGTTCACGTCGATCCTCCAGCGGGATCGCCTCACCCAGGGCCAGCAGGCTGTCGATACTGCCGCGCATGGACGTCAACGGTGTGCGCAAATCGTGGGACACCGAAGCCAGCAAGGCACTGCGCAGTTGCTCGGTTTCGCCGTGCAGCCGCGCCGCTTCCAGATCATCGGCCAGTTGCGCCCGGGCCAGCGCCTGGGCCAGCGGCTGGCTCAGCGCGGTCAACAAGCGTCGGCGCTGGCCACTCAGGGTCTGGCCTTCGTTGGCACATACGCCAAGCAACGCCAGCGGGCCGTCCTCCACCGATAACGGCCACCACCACCAGCGGCCGAACGGCAAGGTGCCGGTACCCGCACCCGCGGGTTGATCGTGCTGCCAGGCCCAATCGGCGGCGGCGCGTTCGGCTTCGGTGAACTCGAGCGGGCCACCGGTTTCGACTTTCCAGCCGTTTTGCCCGTCGCGATTGAGCAGGCACAGTTGCACATCGCTCCAACCGTTGAGGTGCTGGGCGGCCGCGCTGACCACAGCCTGACGGTCGGTGGCGGCGGTAAGTTTGCGCGACAGGTCGAGCAACTCGGTGGTCTCTTCCTGGGTATCGCGCAGTGCCTGCAATTGCCTGCGCTGGCGCGCCGCGAGGTTGCCGGTGAGGGCCGCCATCAGCAGGAAAAACAGTAGGGTCAGCACGTCTTCTTCGCGCTGGATGCTGAAAGAGAAATTCGGTGGAATGAACAGGAAGTCATAGGTCAGAAACGACAGCGCCGCACAGGCCAGCGCCGGCCCGAGACTGCTGCGCACCGCCACCAGCAAAACGGCGGCGAGGAACACCAGCGAGATGTTCGGCAACGGCAGAACACTCGCCACGGCCCAGGCCAGGGCGCTGGCCAGAACCGTCGCCACCACCGCCAATGCGTAGTCGAACCAGACCAGTGAATGCATCGACCGCTGATGGGGTTGATGCTGTTGGTGATCGCTGTCGAGTACGTTGATTTCCAGTCCGCGTGCATTACGCAGCAGCCGCGCCGCCAGCCCGCCACCGAACAGACGCCGGCGCAATCTCGGCCGGGACTGACCGACCAGCACCAGGCTGGCGCGGCGTTCGGCGGCATGCTGGATCAGGGTCTTCGCCACTTCACCGGCGCGCAGCAACACCACTTCGCCGCCCAGCCGTTCGGCCAGTTGCTGGGCGCTTTGCAGGCGCAGGCGCGACTGTTCGTCACGCACGCTGCCGTTGTCCACGTGTACCAGACTCCAGGGCAGGTGCCGCCGCTGGGCCACGCGGCTGGCATGCCGTACCAGGCGTTCAGCCTGGGTATCGCCGTCGACCCCTACCAGCAAACGCCCACGCACGGCCGGAGCCGCTTGACCGAGTTGGCGATAGCCCTGGGCCAGATCGTCATCGACCTGAGCCGCCGCGGTTTGCATCGCCAGTTCGCGCAAAGCCGTCAGGTTGGTCTGGGAAAAGAATGCGTCGATGGCCGCCCGCGCCTGCTCCGGCACATAGACCTTGCCATCGCGCAGTCGCTCCAGCAGCTCCCGTGGCGGCAAGTCGATCAGCAACAGTTCATAGGCTTCCTGCAACACCCAGTCCGGCAGGGTTTCGCGGACCTGCACGCCGGTGATGCCGCGCACCTGGTCGTTGAGGCTTTCCAGATGCTGGACGTTGACCGTGGTGTACACGTCTATGCCTGCGGCGAGCAGTTCCTGAATGTCCTGCCAGCGTTTTTCGTGACGGCTACCGGGTGCGTTGGTGTGCGCCAGTTCGTCGACCAGCACCAGTTTTGGTTTGGCTTTGATCAGACCGTCGAGGTCCATTTCTTCAAGCAACACGCCACGGTATTCCGAGCGCACCAACGGCTGCTGCGGCAAGCCGCCGAGCAGGGCTTCGGTTTCGGCCCGGCCGTGGGTTTCGACGACGCCGGCGATGATTTTCACCCCTTGGCGTAACTGGGTGTGGGCCGCTTGCAGCATGGCGTAGGTCTTGCCGACACCCGGCGCGGCGCCGAGAAACACCTTGAGCCGGCCACGGCCATCGCGGGGCAGGTCTGCTAACAGCGCGTCGGCGCGGCCGGAGTTGCTCATTTTCATTGCCTTGTTTGACTTGATATATGGGTGTGGCATTAAAAGATCGCAGCCTGCGGCAGCTCCTACGCCAGATGGCGTACATCCTGTAGGAGCTGGCGAAGCCTGCGATCTTTTGATCTACAGGTTTTCCAGCGCCCGATTCAACTCAAGCACATTCACCACTGGCGGGCCTACCAGTGGTTGCTCGATGTGAGCGTCCAGCAGTTGTTGCAGTGTCGCTACCGGCAGGTTGCGCGCCGTCGCGACACGCGCCAGTTGATAGGCAATCGCCGCCGGTGGCAAGTGCGGATCGAGACCGCTGCCGGACGTAGTGACCAGCGCCAATGGCACCGGCCCCTGGCCTGGCACCAGCAGTTTGTTGGCATCGTCGATCACCCGCGTGGCCAGGGCCGGGTTGCTCGGCGACAGGTTGCTGGCGCTGCTCGACACGGTGGCAAAGGCACCAGCCGAAGGGCGCGGGTGGAACCAGGCGTCGCCGACGAAATCCTGGGCGATCAGCGAAGAGCCACGGACCTTGCCCTCGGCATCACGCACCAGGCTGCCGTTGGCCTGATCCGGAAACATGACCTGGGCCACGCCGGTGACCACCAGTGGATAGGCGACGCCGGTGATCAGCGTCATCAGGACCAGCAGGCTCAGGGCTGGACGTATCAATGTGGACATTTCAAAACCCTCTAATTCACAAGTCAGGTACACCGTGGCGCATCCATCGCGAGCAAGCTCGCTCCCACAGGGTATGAGGTGCCTTTGTGGGAGCGAGCTTGCTCGCGATGGCGGCTTATCTGGCACACCACGCAGTCAAACCAGATGCAACGCCGTCAACAGCATGTCGATCGCCTTGATGCCCACGAACGGCACCAGGATCCCGCCCAGGCCGTAGATCAGCAGATTGCGCCGCAGCAACGCCGCCGCACTCGCCGCGTGAACCCGCACGCCGCGTAGCGCCAGAGGAATCAGCACCACGATGATCAGGGCGTTGAACACAATCGCCGAGAGAATCGCGCTCTGCGGACTGCTCAGGTGCATCACGTTGAGCACGCCCAGTTGCGGATAGATCGCGGCGAACAGTGCCGGCAGGATCGCGAAGTACTTGGCCACGTCGTTGGCGATGGAAAAGGTCGTCAGCGCACCGCGGGTGACCAGCAACTCCTTGCCGATCTGCACCACGTCCAGCAGCTTGGTCGGGTCGCTGTCGAGGTCGACCATGTTGGCCGCTTCACGTGCTGCCTGCGTGCCGTCGTTCATCGCCATGCCGACGTCCGCCTGGGCCAGGGCCGGGGCGTCGTTGGCGCCGTCGCCGCACATGGCGACCAGACGACCGTCGTTTTGCTCGTGACGAATGCGCGCCAGTTTTTTCTCCGGCGTGGCTTCCGCCAGCACATCGTCCACACCCGCCTCAGCGGCGATGGCAGCAGCGGTCAATGGGTTGTCGCCGGTGACCATGACGGTGCGGATCCCCAGTTTGCGCAACTCGGCGAAACGCTCGCGGATACCGGGCTTGACCACGTCCTTGAGGTGGATCGCCCCGAGCAACTTGCCGTCGGCACACACCAGCAGCGGGGTGCCGCCGCTTTGGGCGATCTTGTCGATTTCACGGGACAACGGTGCAGCCAGATCAGCCCGCGTGAGGCCGACGAACGCCAGCAACGAATCCACCGCGCCTTTGCGGTACACGCGGCCCTGATAGTCGACACCGGACAAGCGGGTTTCGGCGCTGAATGGCACGACTGTCAGCACATCGGCGGACGGTTCCGGTTGCGGATGAGTGCCACGCAGGTACTCGACGATCGACTTGCCTTCAGCGGTGTCGTCGGCCAGCGAAGCCAGCAATGCGCCTTCGGCCAGTTCCCTGGCTGTCACACCTGGCGCGGCATACACCGCCGAGCAACGACGGTTACCGAASGTGATGGTGCCGGTCTTGTCSAGCAGCAAGACGTGCACGTCCCCCGCCGCTTCCACCGCGCGACCGGACTTGGCGATCACGTTCAGGCGTACCAGGCGATCCATCCCGGCGATACCGATGGCCGACAGCAAACCGCCGATGGTAGTCGGAATCAACGTGACCAACAGCGCCACCAGGAACACCAGCGGCAGGTTGCCATTGGCGAAGTGGGCGAACGGTTGCAGGGTCACGACCACCAGCAGGAAGATCAGGGTCAGGCCGATCAGAAGGATGTCGAGCGCCACTTCATTCGGGGTTTTCTGGCGTTTGGCGCCTTCGACCAGGGCAATCATGCGGTCCAGGGTCGACTCGCCGGGGTTGGCGGTAATCTTCACCAACAGCCAGTCCGACACCAGCCGCGTGTTACCGGTGACGGCCGAGCGGTCGCCACCGGACTCACGAATCACCGGCGCCGATTCGCCGGTAATCGCCGCCTCGTTGACAGCCGCGATGCCTTCAATCACTTCGCCGTCACCGGGGATCATCTCCCCCGCGTCGACGCGCACCACATCACCTTTGCGCAGGCTGATGGCGGGCACCACCTGAAAACTGCCATTGCCGCTCTTGCGCCGCGCGCTCAGGCCTTCGCTACCCGCCTTGAGGCTGTCAGCGCGGGCCTTGCCGCGACCTTCGGCGAGGGCTTCGGCGAAGTTGGCGAACAGCACGGTGAACCACAGCCACACCGCAATTTGCGCGGCGACGAAGGTCGGCACCGCTGTGTCGGGAATGAAGCACAGCACGGTGGTCAGGATCGCGGTCAGTTCGACCACCAGCATCACCGGCGCACGCTGCAATTGCCGTGGGTCGAGCTTGACGAAGGCTTGCAGCAGCGCCGGGCGCCAGAGGGCCGAGATCGCGGTTTTCGGTTGTTCCGCTGCCTTGACGGCGGCAGGCTTGATTGCAGGCATATTCATGATGGTTTCCTTAGAATCCCATGCTCAGATGTTCAGCGATTGGTCCCAATGCCAAAGTCGGCAGGAAGGTCAAACCACCCACCAGCAAAATGGTCACGGTCAGCAGGGTCACGAACAGCGGGCCGTGGGTCGGGAAGCTGTTTTGTCCGATCGGTGCGGTTTTCTTCATCGCCAGGCTGCCAGCCAGGGCCAGCACCGGGAGGATGTAGCCGAAGCGACCGAGCAACATGCCCAGGCCCAGCATCAGGTTGTGGAACGGGGTGTTGGCGCCGAAGCCACCGAAAGCCGAACCGTTGTTGGCACTGGCCGAGGTGTAGGCGTAGAGCAGCTGACTGAAACCATGAGCGCCCGGGTTGCTCACGGCGGCCACCGGGCCTGGCAGGCTGGCGGCGATCGCGCCGAGCACCAGTACACCGATCGGCATGACCATCAGGGTCACCACCAGCAATTGCACTTCCCTGGCCTGCAGTTTCTTGCCGAGGTATTCCGGGGTGCGGCCGATCATCAGGCCGGCGAGGAACACCGCGATCAGCACGTTGAGCAACATGCCGTAGAGCCCGGCGCCGACGCCGCCGAAGATCACTTCGCCGACCATCATGTTGACCAGCGCCACCATGCCGCTCAGCGGGTTGAGGCTGTCGTGCATGCCGTTGACCGAACCGTTGGACGCGGCCGTGGTGGTCACCGACCACAACACCGTGGCGGTGGTGCCGAAACGTGCTTCCTTGCCTTCCAGCGGCGCGGTCTGTTCGACAGCAACGTAGTTCAACGCCGGGTTCGGTTGGTATTCAGCCCACAGCGAGGTCGCGCCGCCGATCAGGAACAGCGCCAGCATGCAGGCGATGATCGCGCGGCTCTGGCGCAGGTCCTTCACGTAATGACCGAAGGTGAAGACCAGCGCGACGGGGATCAGAATGATCGAGGCCATCTCGAACAGGTTGCTCCACGCGGTCGGATTCTCGAACGGATGCGCCGAGTTCACGCCGAAAAAACCACCACCGTTGGTGCCCAATTGCTTGATCGCAATCTGACTGGCCGCCGGGCCAAGGGGAATGACCTGGTCGACGCCTTGCACCGTCACCGCATTCACATACTGCGCGAAGGTTTGCGGCACGCCCTGCCAGACCAGATACAGCGCCAGCAGCAGGCACAGCGGCAGCAGGCCATAGAGGGTGGCGCGGGTCATATCGACCCAGAAGTTGCCAAGCGATGCAGTGGATTTGCGACCGATGCCGCGGCACAGCGCAACCAGTACGGCCAGACCGGTGGCGGCGCTGACGAAGTTCTGCACGGTGAGGCCGACCATCTGGCTCAAGTAGCTCAGGGACGCTTCGCCGCTGTAGGCCTGCCAGTTGGTGTTGGTCATGAAGCTGACGGCGGTATTGAACGCCAGCGTCCACTCCTGGCCCGGCAGGTTCTGAGGGTTCAGCGGCAGGTGGTCCTGGAACAGCAGGATCGCGAACAGCAGCAGGAAACCCGCGAGGTTGAAGGCGAGCAAGGACAGGGCGTATTTCTGCCAGCTCTGTTCGGCTTGCGGGTCAACCCCGGCCAGTCGGTAACAGCCACGTTCGACTGGCCCAAGGACCGGCGACAACCACGTGCGCTGACCTTCCATCACCTTGTAGTAGAAGCGCCCGAGAAACGGCGCCGGGACCAATACCAGGGCAAAAAACCCGAGGATCAGCCAATAGTCATAACCGTGCATAGCCGCTCCTAGTTCCGGTCCGCGCGCAGCAGCGCAACCAACAGATAAATGAACAGCCCCACTGCCAGCAGTAGTGACACCCCGTCCAGAACGCTCATGGAAGTTCTCCGTGTTACGGCGTATTGCCGCGTGTGGAGTCATTGTCGGAAAGGAGGCTGTAAAGGAACGAGATCGAGGGTGCGGGAGAGGCATAAAGAAAACGTAAAGAGTGGGTTTATGCAGGGGTTACAGGGTGCGGGGCGGAAAAACCGGGAGTGTCGCAGGTAGAACTCTAAATTGTGCGCGAGAGTAGTGAGTGAAGGCTGCAAGTCATGGATAATCCCGCCCGATTGGCGCGACGCAACCGAGTGGGGTCAAGAACTCTTGCACCTCCCCGCTCGCGCCTGCAAGCTACCGCTATTCGCATTTCTGAAGAAGGCTGGCCCAACGTGCGTATCCTTATTACCGGCGGAGCCGGTTTCATAGGCTCGGCCCTTGTCCGCGAGCTGATTCAACACACTGAGCATGATGTGCTCAACCTGGACAAACTGACGTATGCCGGCAATCTCGAGTCGCTGACCAGCATTGCCAACGACACTCGCTACGAGTTCGTTCAGGCCGATATTGTCGATCAGGCGACCGTCAGTGCAGTGCTGGCGCGTTTCCGGCCTCACGCGATCATGCACCTGGCAGCCGAGTCCCATGTCGATCGTTCCATCGACGGGCCATCGGAATTCATCCAGACCAACATCGTCGGCACCTACAGCCTGCTCGAAGCCACCCGTGCCTATTGGCAAGAACTCCCGGAGCCTGAGAAAAGCGCCTTTCGCTTTCATCACATTTCCACTGACGAGGTTTACGGCGACCTGCACGGCGTCGACGATCTGTTTACGGAAACGACGCCCTACGCGCCAAGCTCGCCCTACTCCGCCAGCAAGGCAGCGTCCGACCACCTGGTCCGCGCCTGGCAGCGAACCTATGGCTTGCCGGTGCTGCTGACCAATTGCTCGAACAATTACGGGCCGTTCCACTTCCCCGAGAAACTGATTCCGCTGGTCATCCTCAATGCCTTGGCCGGCAAGCCGCTGCCGGTGTATGGCAATGGCCTGCAAGTGCGCGACTGGCTGTTCGTCGAAGATCACGCCCGGGCACTGCTCAAAGTGGTGACCACCGGCACCGTCGGCGAGACCTACAACATCGGCGGGCACAACGAACAAAAGAACATCGACGTGGTACGTGGCATCTGCGCCCTGCTTGAAGAACTGGCACCGCACAAGCCTGAGGGCGTTGCGCATTACGCCGACCTGATCACGTTCGTCCAGGATCGCCCTGGTCATGACCTGCGCTACGCAATCGACGCCAGCAAGATTGAACGCGAACTGGGCTGGGTACCCGAAGAGACCTTCGAAACCGGCCTGCGCAAAACCGTTCAATGGTATCTGGACAATATGGAATGGTGCCGCCGCGTTCAAGACGGCAGCTATCAGGGCGAACGCCTTGGCGCCATCAACCCCAAGGAGCTGCTCGCATGATGAAAGGCATCGTTTTGGCGGGTGGCTCGGGCACGCGCCTGCACCCGATTACGCTTGGAGTGTCGAAACAGCTGTTGCCGGTCTACGACAAGCCAATGATCTACTATCCGATTTCGGTGCTGATGCTGGCCGGTATCAAGGATATTCTGCTGATCTCCACCCCGCAGGATCTACCCCAGTATCGCAATCTGCTGGGTGACGGCAGCCAGTTCGGGGTGAACTTCAGCTTTGCCGAGCAGCCATCACCGGACGGTCTGGCCCAGGCTTTTCTGATTGGCGAAGAGTTCATTGGCGATGATCCCGTGTGCCTGATCCTGGGCGACAACATCTTCCATGGCCAGCACTTTGGCGAGCAATTGCAGAACGCGACAAAACGCACTTGCGGTGCCACCGTGTTCGGTTACTGGGTCAAAGACCCCGAGCGCTTCGGCGTGATCGATTTCGACAAAGATGGCCGTGCGCTTTCGATCGAAGAGAAACCGAAAAAGCCGAAATCCAGCTATGCCGTTACCGGCCTGTATTTCTACGACAACGATGTGATCGAGATCGCCAAGGCGGTGAAGCCTTCGCCTCGCGGCGAGCTGGAAATCACCGACGTCAACAATGCCTATCTGCAACGTGGCGATCTGCAGGTCGAGCGTTTTGGTCGAGGATTCGCCTGGCTCGACACCGGCACCCACGACAGCTTGCTCGAAGCCTCTCAGTACGTGCAAACCATCGAACACCGCCAAGGCCTCAAAGTCGCCTGTCTCGAAGAGATAGCCTATGAACATGGCTGGATCGACCGCGAACAGTTGCTGGAGCGTGCCCGGTACTTTGGCAAAACCGGGTATGGCCAGTACCTGGCCAAACTGGCAGGGGAAGAGCAATGAATCTGTGCGAGCCCGATTCGCCCGGTAACGAGACTGGACTGTTCCCGTGAAAATACTCATCAATGGCCGACACGGTCAGGTTTCACATGAATTGCAACGGCGACTGGGGGCTGCCGGCGAGCTGATCGTATTGGGTCGCGATCAGCTCGACCTTGCGCAACCCGATCAGATTCGCCGTCAGGTGCAAAACGTCCGGCCCGATCTGATCATCAACGCCGCGGCCCATACAGCGGTTGATCTGGCAGAAAGCGAGCCGCAATCAGCCTTTGCCATAAACGCGGTAGCTCCCGGCATCCTTGCCGAAGAAGCGCTGGCTCTCGACATCCCGTTGATACATTACTCCACGGACTATGTATTCGACGGGAGTAAAGCCGGACCTTACAACGAGGACGACACGCCCAATCCGCTTGGGGTGTACGGCAAGAGCAAACTGGCCGGTGAGCAGGCAATCAGGGACGTGCAAGGTAAATACCTGATCCTGCGTACCAGTTGGGTCTATTCAACTCATGGCCGTAACTTTCTGCTGACGATGCAGCGTTTGCTGCAAGAGAAACCGGAGTTACGCGTAGTCGCCGATCAAATCGGCGCCCCTACATGGGCCGGTACAATCGCCAATAGCACCCTTGCCCTGATCGAACGCTGGCAGGCGAACGAAGTTGCCAACTGGGGTACTTATCATCTGACCGCTCAAGGTGAAACCTCCTGGTTCGGCTTCGCACAGGCGATCGGCGAAGCATTGCGACAACAGGGCAAGCCCTGCGCCGACCTGTTACCGATCCCGTCCAGCGACTACCCGACACCCGCAGCCCGGCCGCTCAACTCGCGCCTGGATTGCAGTCGCTTGCAACGCGATTGGGGTGTCAGTCAACCTGACTGGCAAACGGCGTTGCGCGAGTGCCTCACTCAGCAAGCCTGAGCATCAACCGCTGCCCGCACCTGCATTGAAATACCAAACCTGCGCGTTGCAGCGGTGTCGGGTAGCGGGCATGCGGGCTTGCTCGCGAAAGCGGCATTTACACCAGCGCCGCCCCTGACTGACGCACAAAATTCGCGCATTCTGTGGCGAACATCCCCGATACGACGCCTTTCATCCTATTACGACGCACCATCGTGAAATGGCACGCCCACTGCACTGGCCTCCCCCGAGCTTTCCAAACCACTCAGGGAGCAAAAACATGAACACACAACTCAAACCCACGCTGGGCACGTTGCACTTGTGGGGCATTGCGGTTGGGCTGGTGATTTCCGGGGAGTATTTCGGCTGGAGTTATGGCTGGGGCGTGGCCGGGACTTTGGGCTTTCTGGTGACCTCATTTTTGGTCGCCACCATGTACACCTGCTTCATCTTCAGTTTCACCGAGCTGACCACTGCCATTCCTCACGCCGGCGGTCCCTTTGCCTACAGCCGTCGCGCCTTTGGCGAAAAAGGCGGGTTGATCGCCGGGCTGGCGACACTGATCGAATTCGTCTTCGCCCCGCCGGCGATTGCCCTGGCCATCGGCGCCTACCTCAATGTCCAGTTTCCAGCCCTTGACCCGAAACACGCGGCAGTCGGTGCCTACATCGTGTTCATGGGCCTCAATATCCTCGGTGTGAAACTGGCAGCGACCTTCGAACTGGTGGTCTGCGTGTTGGCCGTCGCCGAATTACTGGTGTTCATGGGCGTAGTCGCCCCCGCGTTCAGCTTCAGCAACTTCGCCCTCAATGGCTGGGCCGGTTCCGACGTGTTCGATGCTCCGGCGATTGCCGGGATGTTCGCGGCGATCCCCTTTGCCATCTGGTTCTTCCTCGCCATCGAAGGCGCAGCCATGGCCGCCGAAGAAGCCAAGGACCCGAAGCGCACGATTCCCAAGGCTTACATCAGCGGTATTCTGACCCTGGTGCTGCTGGCGATGGGCGTGATGTTCTTCGCCGGTGGCGTCGGCGACTGGCGCACCCTGTCGAACATCAACGACCCGCTGCCACAGGCAATGAAAACCGTGGTCGGCGAAAGCTCGGGCTGGCTGCACATGCTGGTGTGGATCGGCCTGTTTGGTCTAGTGGCGAGTTTTCACGGGATCATCCTTGGCTACTCGCGGCAGTTCTTCGCCCTCGCCCGGGCCGGCTACCTGCCGGTGTCCCTGGCCAGACTGTCACGTTTTCAAACCCCGCACCGGGCGATCATCGCCGGCGGTGTAATCGGCATTGCAGCCATCTACAGCGACGGCTTGATCAACCTAGGCGGCATGACGCTGACCGCCGCAATGATCACCATGGCCGTGTTCGGCGCCATCGTGATGTACATCATGAGCATGCTCAGCCTGTTCAAACTGCGTAAAACCGAGCCGAACCTGGAACGCACCTTCCGCGCCCCCTGCTACCCGCTGGTGCCGTTCATTGCACTGATGCTGGCAGTGGTGTGCCTGGTGGCGATGGCATGGTTCAACACGTTGATCGGCCTGATCTTCCTGGGCTTCATGGTGGCAGGTTTCGTGTACTTCATGCTCACCGCGCAATTGCGCGCCGACGCACCGGCGGATGCGATGTTGACCGGACATTGAAAGCGTTAGAGTGAACCTTGGACAACAGGCATAGAATGGGGGTGATAGCGATGGAACTGCGATGAAACCCCATCACTCAAAGTGGTATGCACGATCGGTTGGCGAACCCTCGTCGACCCGCCCGCTTTTCAAGGAGAGTCCTATGCCCTGGTATGCCTGGCTGATTCTGGTCGTTGCCATCGGCTCGATCGTTGGTGGTCTGATGCTGCTGCGCGACACCGCCAACAAGGTCGAACTGACCGAAGAGCAACGTAAGCGCGTCGCCGAACGCAATGCGGAAATGGACGCCAAGGAAGCGAAGGACCGCTGACTGAAAACCCCGCCTGTATCGGTGGGGTTTGTTTTTGCGTGGAATATCCTTAAATCATGCCGCTTTGTACCCATATCGAAGCATCTGCATGCTTTTTAGAAGTAGAAGTACAGTCACCATGCAATTTTCATTGGTTAATATGGTCCGCATTGATGCGGAGATATCAGATGCGTTACTCGCAGGACCATAAAGCCCAGACCCACCAACGCATAATCAAGGAAGCTTCAGCGCGATTTCGACGCGATGGTATCGGCGCGACCGGGCTGCAACCCCTGATGAAAGCTCTGGGCTTGACCCACGGTGGCTTTTACTCGCATTTCAAGTCCAAAGACGAACTGGTGGAGAAAGCCTTGCAAGAGGCTGGCGTACAAGTCGACGAGTTGTGCGCGCAAATCTTCGCCGAGGAACACCCACTCGAAGCTTTCATCGACACCTACCTGTCCGAATGGCATCAAACCTCGCCTCACGAGGGCTGCCCGCTGCTGACCATTTCTTCGGAACTGGGGCTGCGTGGTCAACCGAGTCCAACCAGCGACGTCGTGCTCCAGGCGCGACTCGATCAGATCCAGCACACCCTTGACGGTGAGCGCACCGCCGACCGCAGCATCGTCATCATGTCGACGCTGGTCGGCGCCTTGCTGTTATCCCGCAGCGTCGCCGACGCCGAGTTTGCCCAACGGATTCTCGACGTCGCACGCGATCACCTCAAACATTCACAGGATTAATCCTGCCAACGCTTGAACAGCACACTGGCATTGACCCCGCCAAATCCGAAGCCGTTGGACAGCGCGTATTCGATGGCCATCGGCCGCGCGTTGCCATGAACGATGTCGACACCTTCAGTGGCAGGGTCCGGGTTCTCGAAATTGAGAGTCGCCGGCACGATCTGGTCACGAATCGCCAGCAGCGTAAAGATCGCTTCGAGCCCACCCGCTGCACCGAGCAAATGCCCGGTCGCCGACTTGGTCGATGTCACGGCGATGCCGTTTTGCGCACCGAACAACGCCTTGATCGCCGCCAGCTCACCTAGATCACCTACCGGAGTCGAGGTTGCATGAGCATTCAGATGCTGAACCTGAGCCGGTGAAACACCGGCCTGCGCCAATGCCAACGACATCGCTCGCCGCGCACCGCTGCCGTCCTCGGGGCCGGCGGTCAGGTGAAAGGCATCGGCGCTGGTGCCGTAACCGACCAGTTCCGCCAGGGGCTTGGCGCCGCGGGCCAGCGCATGGTCCAGAGATTCGATGACCAGCAGCCCGGCCCCTTCTCCCATGACAAAGCCATCGCGACCACTGTCGAAAGGTCGCGAAGCGCGCTCAGGCGTTTCGTTGTAAGCGCTGGACAAGGCACGAGCAGCCGCAAACCCGGCAAGACTGACCCGATCGATCGCCGCTTCCGCACCACCGCACACCGCGATATCCGCCTCACCCGCGCGAATCAACCGCGCCGCATCGCCAATCGCCTGAACCCCGGCGGCACATGCCGTGACCGGCGCACCTAATGGCCCTTTGAAGCCATGCTGGATTGACACGTGACCTGCCGCGAGGTTGACCAGAAATGAAGGGATAGTGAATGGAGACAAACGTCTCGGACCACGGCTATCGGTGGTGCGCACCGCATCGGCAATCGCGCCGAAACCACCTACACCTGAACCGATGATGGTGGCCGTGCGCTCCTGGGCATTGGCGTCCAGTGCTTGCCAGCCGGCTTGCTCCAGTGCCTGACGCGCCGCTTCCATGGCGAACAGGATGAAGCGGTCCATCTTCTTCTGTTCCTTGGGTGGGGTTGCCCGATCCGGATCGAACCCCGCCTCCGGATCGTCAGCCAACGCAGGCACTGCACCGCCAACCTTGGCCGGCAGGTCGGCAACCACCTCTTGCGGTAAATTGCGCAGCCCGGAACGCCCGGCCAACAGCCGCGTCCAGACTGCCTCGACACCGCTCCCCAGCGGCGACACCAGGCCCATGCCCGTTACAACCACACGACGATCACTCATACCGCAATACCTCAGTCGATTAGGGGCGTTTCATTTGTAACGCGCAGCGGCTTTGCTTTTGGAAAGATTGGGCGCCATCACAAGGCGTGCCGCAACAAAGGCATCCCAGTCGGCGGCATCCGGCAGCGAAGGAATGGTGACCAACTCGCCCTTATCCAGACCCGACAGTGCCGCGTCGACCATCTCGCCCGCTTCCATGACCATCTCGGCTGGAATCTGCGAAGCATCGATACCGGAGCGTTCCCAGATTTCGGTGCGTGTCACCCCAGGCAATACGGCCTGGACCTTGACCCCGGTGCCATCGAGTTCGGCATTCAACGACTGGGTCAGGCTCAATACATAGGCCTTGCTGGCGCTGTAGGTGGCGTTGAAGCGTTCGGGAAACAGCGCTACCACAGAAGCAATGTTGATGATGGTACCCCGGCGCGCCTTGGCAAAACTGGCCGCCGCGGCCGATGCCAATCGCGTCACCGTTGTAATATTCAACTGAATCATTCGCTCCAGTTGATCGGTATCGGCGTTGGCCAACAAGCCATCCGCGGCTACGCCGGCATTGTTCAGTAAAAGGCTGATACTCGAATCGCTGCGCAGACGCTGTTCAAGTTTCAGCACATCGTCCTTCTGCGTCAGATCTGCCTTGAGCACCTCCACCTGAACCCCATGAGCATTGCGCAGCGCGCTTGCCGCTGCTTCAAGCCGCTCCTGGTCACGAGCAACCAGCAACAAATCAAAACCTCGCGCTGCCAACCGTTGCGCGTAAATCGCACCGATACCGGAAGAAGCACCAGTGATGAGGGCGGTGCCTTGGGACTGAATGGACGTCATGACTTGGCTCCTGGGAGATGCCAGAGGGATAGATAAGCGCCTGAATCTCAGCCTGCCTGGACGAGCTGCGTATTTATTATACACATAATTTAATATAGTATATTACAGTCGTAATTTTTCAATTGCCGACGGAAGTCAAAATTCGCTGCAGTCACCAAAAATTAAAAAAGGCCGGTCAATGACCGGCCTCCAAGACTGATTTACAAGCATAGTTCAACCGGGACTTCTCGCGATTCTTATCTGGAAGGGCCTTGTCGATACCCTTCACTTCGAACAACTCGTCGGCCACAAACAGACCAATACTTTCGCGGTACGCAACAATCGCCAGAGCCTTGGTCTCCCCTGCACCGGTTAACTCACGCCGCAAAGTCGGCGCATCGGCCCTGCCAAGATCCACTGTGCCGATTGCGCATTCGCTGAAGCCTTCCATCACCACCGCAACCTTGGCAGATCCGGATTCGCTGCAGGCTCTGCCTTAGCGGTAAAAGAGGCGCTGGTAAGCAAGGCGAAAACCTGGGAGTAGAAATAGCCTGTACGCATAAATGGCGCTCCATGACATCGGTTGAAGAAGCAGCATTTCTGAAGCTGCTCCTCAAATCAGGCGCCGTGGGAGAATGTCAAGAATGTGTCTGTTGCGGAAAATGAAACAATCATAGGTCGAGATGAAGGAATTTGGCCAGATAACATTTTGTCAATGTAAACACCGGAGCTGGCAGTACGATTCCAGCAGCTGCGTGATGAGCGAAGAGTGTCTCAACAAAATTTATTTAAATCGCCAATCACTTCGAATAAATTATCCAGCAATAGCGGAACATTAAATACTAACAGATAGTTTAACTATAAGAGTCGCGTGCAACTTCGTGAGAAGATGCATCATCAATAGGTCAATGGCACGATTGAAACCAGGTAGCGCTCCGTGAAAAGGCAGTGGATGGAACTGATTCCGCCCCTTTAGCGTTGCTAAAATAGCTCATTGATTGCCGAGTCACCAACCGTTGCATCTTCCAGGCAAGCAAGTTTGGTCAGCCACAGCAGAAATCACAGCTTCCGCCGATCGGTTAGAACTGGAGGACCCTGGCTGTAGACAGGGCATTGAAAAAACGTGAAAATCGGCAGCTGCATTATGACCGGCTGCGAAATCTCAATAAATGACTGCGAAGAAAAATATCAGCGCTCTATCCTCTCCAGTGGCTGCGAGTGCTGCAGCCATCGTCGGTCGATTTCTCCTGCTTGGTACGGGGGCCCTGACCGGAATTCTACTGCCACTCACTATGAAGCAAGAGTCCGTGGGCTTGTTTTTTTTGTGCCAATCCATAATAGCAGCGCTTGCCACTTTGGGTCAGTTAGGTTTAAGCATTACAGCTCCAGCTATTATCTCCAGAGCCATCGGTGATAAAGACACTGCCAGGGTAAAGCAAACTTTACGGCGCACTTTAATCATTGGATGCTCAGCGGCAAGTCTGTTCGCGGTTACTTTTTTGATAACTCTAACGGTACTGGAAAACCTGTTGCACTCAGAGTTGACAGGCGCGCTGCAGAAATTAGCACCACTTATCTCAATCAGTATGATGTTAGCTGCCACGGTAACTTTACTATCCGAGCAACACCGGGTTTTAGGACACTTTGTTCAGGCGAGTTTCCTGGTGGTTGGTACTGCTGTCGCCAGCGCTGCTGCCGTCATTATTGCCTGGCAGTCAAAGATAACACTTTCATTGGACACCCTTCTCTTTTCGGGAGTTCTTGGTGTTTTATGTACCGCATTACTGGGTGGATATTCCCTGTGGCGCTGGCACAATACTCATGATGGGGAAACCAAAGAAACTGTAAGTTATTCCGAAATATTGTGGCAAACCATACCTAACCTTACCACCACAAGCGTGCTATTTATCATAGCTCAAGCAGACTTGTGGATCATTGTTTTCTTTGGCAGCACCGCTGACGTAGCAATCTATGGCCTGGCATCACGGCTTGCTATCTTGGTGATAATTCCCTTGGCAGTAGTCAATACAGTCATCGCACCATCAATTGGGCGTCTGTGGGTTCGACGAAAAAAACGTTACTTGCAAAAAGTGATGGGTATCGGTGCGGGTGTAGCAACGGGAATGGCAATTACGGGCTATCTATTATTCGCCATTTTAGGTCAACTCATTATTGCAATGGCTTGGCCAGAAGAGTATTCAGAAGCTTACTTTCTATTTATCATTCTCGGCTTCGCTCAAGTTATTCAGACCTTCGCTGGAACCGCCGGCATGGTCTTGGTCATGTTGCAAAAACAACATATTACCATGCGAATCTCTATTGTCAGCGGTGTACTGATGATCGCCGGAGGAAGTGTGGCATTCATATATTTCGGCATAATTGGATTAGCTATCGTTTATAGCTCGGGCAGTATTATTCAGTCAGCCCTGATGATTCATTATGTAAATCGAATATTCAACCTGAAAACAACTGCCAACTTTAAATCAACAATCAAATTCAGCCAATCCTATTTTCACTAAGAGAATCCACATGGACGATAAAATGACGACACTGCCGAAAGTCACTATTGTCATCCCCACGTACAATACTGCTCGATATTTGCTGGATGCAATTGATAGCGTCAAAAAACAAACCTATCAAAATATCGAACTGATTGTGGTTGATGATGGATCAACCGATGACACTCCGAATTTGCTGAAGAATCATCCTATGCAGTTTTCGCATTTCAGACAGGAAAATGCTGGACAAAGCGCTGCCATGAATTTCGGATGGAAACAAAGTTCCGGCGATTTGTTGGGTTATCTAAGTGCTGATGACAGATTACACCCTACTGCAATCGAGACGATGGTCTCGCGAATGGCGTTGTCACCTGAAGCAGTATTGGCATACCCGGACTTTTGCGTAATCGACGAAGACTCAAATTATATTAGAACCATTACAGCCCCCGAATATTCTGAAAATCTGCTCATCGCCAATTTCCAATGTTTACCTGGCCCAGGCGCGCTATTCAAACGGACAACATGGGCGCTAGTAGGCGACTGGAATACTGGGTTAAGAAACATTCCGGACATGGACTTTTTTCTGCGTTTTTGTCAACACGGCCCATTCATCCGCGTCCCAGAGGCGCTAGCAGATTTTCGCATTCACTCTGGGTCAACTACCTATAATCCCTCCAGTGTTCAACGTTCAGATGAGCCAGTTATCGTTATTAAAGATTTTTATAATACGAATGGTTTACCCAAAAGGTTTCTTCGCTGGAAAAAAAGGGCGATGGCAAACGCCTATCTGCTGTCAGGATTCATGCACGGTTTCTCCGGCCGTTACCTCATCAGTTTAAAGCAGATGTTTCGGGCCGCAATACTAAGCCCTTCATCACTATTTTCTCGCAAGATGATCAGCTACGTAATCGGCATTTATAAATCCGCATCGGTAAAAAAATGAACGAGATCTCAGAAGGCTATTTTGATAATAAAGCGACAACAACATGGATTGTCGCCACAGTGACTTTACTTAGCATATGGGCAGGCTTCTATTACCCAGGCATGGTCGCTTTATTTGCAATCTATTGCACACTGAGCATTGCCATAATATATGCCACGATTAAAAATCGACCGAAAAGCTACTTCATATTTTTTCTATTTTCTTTTTTGATTTTAGGTTGCTGGGCAAAAATCACTTTACACTTGCTCATTGGAAACAATTTCATTGAGCCCATAGGAGGCTTTGATGAATCGCCAGCCGCATGGAACAACGCCATTGTAGTACTGATCACAGCATTTAGCGCGCTGCTTATCTGCTACTTCATTGTCGTGGCCGGCTTGCAAAAAAGAAAAGAACTCGAAACCAATATAAACACAAAATTCTTATCAACACTCTTGGGCATGGCAATCATCTTCACAATTGCCTCTCTAATTTTTAACTATTACTTTTCGATTATCAAAGTTGGATACGAACCAACTTTAAAGCTACATAGTTATATTTACGTAGTCTTTTCCTTCATGGTCGCCTGGGGAAACTCTATTGCTCTTTTCACCTTGGCTTACTGGTTGGTAAAAAGCGGAAAATTAACTCCGAACATGCTTTTTTATATCGTCATTATTGAGGGTGCACTGACATCAATTTCGATGGGCAGTCGTGCACAAATGATCCTTCATGTTTCGGCCCCTTTTATTGCTTACCTGATACAAGGGAGAAAACTAGAGTGGAACATATCAAAAATTGGCTGGATAAAGATTTTTTCGACGACCGCTTTATTGTTTGCATTTTCGATAATTTCCGTATCAGTCGATCGCCTTTCTTCGTTTGCAAAGGCAGTACCTTATACAGAAAAAACCATCGTGAAAGGAAATCTGGAAGAATCCGGGACGTCGTTGAAATTATCCGAAAAAACTTTAATACACGACGCCACCCCAGAGCCATACRTCACCCCGCATCAACTGTCACCCGAACTGAAGTTCAAACGAATCGCAAACGAATTGAGCAAGCTAATCGTAGACCGATGGATTGGCGCTGAAGGAGTTTTAGCAGTAACGAGCAATCATCACCTGAATTTAGATCTTTTTATGAGAGGCTTAAAAGAAGATCCAGCACAAGGCACACAAGCAATATATCAGCGAATATCTAATGCACAGTATGAAAGATTAGAAAATTTTACATTCATGACAATCCCTGGTCCTATAGCAGTACTGTATTACAGCGGCAATCATCTCGTGCTTTTTGCTGGCATGGCACTATTATTCTTCTTGGGTTATAGCATCGAGCTTGCCGCTAAACGGTTACTGAATAATGTTATGACAAGCGCTACTATTGGCGTTGGAATGGCATACTTGACAGTGCAAATTAATTTCCCCAGAGCGTTTCTTTTTTTCGCGATTGAGATAACCGCTTTTCTTATAGGGTTAATTGTGCTGAGATGGATACTAAATAAACAAAAGCATCCCATCAACTCTTTACATCAACAAGCACTCTAATTATCCTGAATAAAACCTTCAAAATAATCGACCATATTAGTTACAATTACATGCCAACTATAATGGTCGATTACAAACGACTTAAGTCGTTGCCCTTTAAGCGTCAAATCGTCGGTCTCTGAAAGCATGAGCTGAAGCCCTCTACTGATACCAGCGGCTGTCGGCTCGACAACTCTTCCCCCGTTGATTGTCTGTACTTCGTCAAAGCCACATGTATTTGTCAGCAATACCGGCAAACCTGTGATTCCTGCTTCCAGAGCAACAAGTGACATGGCTTCCGATCTGGAGGGAATGACAAGCATCAATGCATGTTGATAAGCTTCATTCCGTTGGGCCTCATTGAGAAATCCAATAAAATGAATCTGACGAGCTATTTCATGACCAATCAAAGAGGCCTCAAGCTCGGCTTGCATTCCGAAGTCTGGCCCGGCAAGCACTAAAGGATAATGGTGGGCTGCCTTTGTAGAGAGATAGGCTTTAATAAGCAAATCAGGGCCTTTGACAGGGGCAAGCCTACCCATAAATAAAATATACGGCTCTTCGGGCAGATTCTGCAGTGTACGTATTGGGGTTAACGCGGGCTCCGCCACCCCATTCGGAAACACCGGGATACGATCCGGCAAAAAACCTGTAACTTCTGCAATTAGTATTCGCTCTAACTGAGTAATTGCAATAAACCCCGACGCACTTTTTATAAGTGATTTACCAAGCAACAAATGAAACAGCTTCTTAACTGGACTAGGCTTTCCGATGGAAGCAAATTCACCCGCGGGGCAAAGTACATAAGGAGTCCGCGCGATCCTGGCGAAGAAGCCGGTAATAATACTCAACAAATTCCAGTAGCCCATGATATGGATAATGTCAGCAGACTTCACCGCTTTCCACAGACGCATAAAATTGACCAATGGGATTGGAAAGTGTTGACCCATTTTTCCAGTAATGTAGGTTTTAACACCTCGAGTATTAAATTCTGACTGCCAGGAATCACCGGACATCGCGATGACTTCACAACGACAGCCTTTATCCGCAAGGGTATTGGCTAAGTGTCTTGTGCGTTCCGCAGTCCCTCCCCCACGCTGTGCATCAAGAGAAATATTAATCAATAAAACATTCATACCGTAGCCCTCAAGTGACTCAAGTAACCTTTAAGGCGCTGGGTGAACAGTGCAGAATCTGGCAATCCAAGTTGCAACAATCGATCTTCTTGGAAGCGACGCATTGGATCGGTATTACTAATCCCTCTGGCATTTAATACCAAACGCAGCACTCGCGAGGGGAGGTAAGGAATATGCAATACTGCAGTACGATTAAATACTTCCAGCAAACAATCCTGAAGATAAGCGAAATTATTATCAGCGTCAGCGTCTTCAGTCACTACAATAATTTCCCCCTGAATTATTGGTGCCGCCGTTGTAACAAATAATAAAACCTCGACTACTTTTTCAACGCTGACCAAATGCATTCGCCGCGCACCGTACAATGAACGGCGCAATGCGAGTTTCCAGCCAGGGGCACTCGAAACTTCCCTTACGAATGAAACAATATTTAATCCACCGACACCAAATACCGCGCCAAGGCGCAAAATCAAGGCTTCGAAATGCTCGGCATTGACGGCGCTCACAAACTTCTCAGCAGCGGCATGCTCACGCTCATAAGGCGTGATAGGCACGATCTGTGAAGCCGAAGTACAAATGCTGTCCTGGCTTGCTCCAAAAACGTCAATACTTGAAACATGGATATAACGCTTAACACGTGCATTGCCGCAAGCGCGCAAAATATTCTTGATCGCTGACAAGAACCATCCGGTGCCGTCTGGCCGCAGCAAATTCAAAACGATGCTGCCGCAATTCAAAATTTTCTCTAACGACGCGCTATCATCCAAGTCAAAATGTCGAACCTGTATAGGCGATTCTGTTAACCAATGTGGCTCGTTTCGATGGACCGCGAAAATAATTTCGAACTCTTTGCTGTAATCAACTAAAGAATTGAGTAAATGCTGACCAACAAAGCCAGTTCCACCTATCACAACGATACGCTGTTCAATGGTAGAGTGAACTTCGCATTCAGTATCACTTGTCTCAAGATTCAAGATGACTCACTCCTTAAATGCACACACAATTCAAGCCCTAGTATTCGTACCAATGCCATCAAAAATATAAAAACAGCTTAAAAATATAATACATCTATTCAGTACGACTACTCAGCCCGCCATGGATCCAGGATTTTTTTCAGTTAAAATCCGTAATATAACCGGCTTAATGATCAAGACGCCGCTGTTCGTAAATCCAATCCACTATCTCTCCTTGAGGGGTGTATCCATGGACTGTTTCTCTCAATAATTGTCGAACGAGAGAGTAATCATTCTCATCAAGCGCCGCAAGCAGATGCGTCAGCTTGACCTTGAGGACTTCCCAGGCCAAATAATCCTCGTGAGCACTCATGATCATCGGGTGCTGAGTTGCAACTACGTTGTCACCAATCAGCAGTTCTTCGTAGAGTTTCTCTCCCGGGCGTAACCCAGTAAACTCAATGGAGATATCACCGTGCGGATTTTTTTCTGAACGAACACTTAAACCTGACAGATGAATCATTCTCTCTGCCAGCTCAACAATTTTTACCGGTTCGCCCATATCCAGCACGAAAACATCACCTCCCATCCCCATAGAGCCCGCCTGAATAACCAGTTGCGCCGCCTCTGGAATGGTCATGAAGTAACGAGTGATTTTAGGATGAGTAACCGTGAGCGGGCCACCTGATTTTATTTGTTTGTGAAATAATGGTATCACCGAGCCGGAAGAACCTAAAACGTTTCCAAAACGGACCATCGTAAATCGGGTTCGATTGACTCTGGATATGCTTGCAGTGTCACCAAATAGTACCGGTGCGGGCTCCTTGCTGAGAGCTTGAAGCGTCAGTTCGGCAAGACGCTTAGT
Organism: Pseudomonas sp. P4_C4; assembly: GCF_056402055.1. Lineage (NCBI taxonomy): Bacteria > Pseudomonadati > Pseudomonadota > Gammaproteobacteria > Pseudomonadales > Pseudomonadaceae > Pseudomonas > Pseudomonas sp. P4_C4. Next base: position 84,811 of record NZ_JBFUID010000024.1, read on the forward strand.
GCTACCCATGACATTTGTAGGCCGTACAGCTTTATCCGTCGAAATCAATACAAAATTAGCCACGCCTGCCTGGATTGCAGCTTGGGCCGTATTAAGTGTACCCATTACATTATTGAGTACACCCTCGGCAATATTATGTTCGACCATCGGAACGTGTTTATAAGCCGCAGCGTGATAGACGGTCTCTACATGCCATGTTGACATCACATCTAAAATTTTAGCCTTATCACGGACCGATCCGAGGATCGGAAGAATTTTCGTAGACAACGACTCCCGAACAATTCGTTGCTCAAGCTCCGACAAAATACTATAGAGATTAAATTCACTATGCTCGAGCAATAAAAGGACCGTGGGTTGCAATGACAATATCTGCCGGCACAACTCAGAACCTATAGACCCACCAGCCCCGGTAACAAGTACGACCTGTTGTTTGATGCAATGTTCGAGTAACTCATGTTGGGCAGCAACTGCATCACGCCCCAATAAGTCGGCGATATCTACTTCTTGGATATCATCGACTTTTACGCGTCCGCTAGCCAAATCCATGAACCCGGGGACAGTGCGAACATGAAGGGGATATTCCTCCAGAAAACCAAGTATTTCTCGACGACGCCCACGAGATGTGGAGGGTATCGCTAATAAAATTTCCTGCACACCAGTAGCTTCAATCATCTCCTTGATATGCTTTGGTTTATAAACCTTAAGCCCAGAAATAACTCGACTGGCAATACTTCTATCGTCATCGATAAAGGCGACCGGACGCATGGCTCGTCCCATTCGCAAAGCTGCTACAAGCTGATTTCCGGCAGCACCAGCTCCATAAATGGCCACCTTAGGTAATCCGTTATCCCGGTTGGTGAAAGGAACATGTTGGGCTGCGGAAAACCAATCACCGAGAAAGTATTGACGCATGAACAGTCGAAGACCACCGATCATGACCAAACTTAGCCACCAATAATTAAAAATTATTGACCGCGGCACAATATTCTGATGATTACTATACCAATACACGACAACGCCAAGAATTAACGATGACAAACTTACCGCTTTGACGATCGTAATAAGGGCATCATTACCAAAATAGCGCATGACTGCGCGATACATTCCAAATTGAAAGAAAAGTGGAATTGCTACAAACTGCGCACTCAAAAAAAGCCAGAGATGCTGAGTGAGCGGGTTGACCATCTCATCGATGCCTAATCGGACAACAAATGCCATCCACAGGGCTAGCCACACCAACGCGACATCAGCAGCAACCTGGATCAGTCGTTTACTGCGGCGCGGAAGACCTAATAACAAAACCCGGAATCTTTCCATAACCCCTTCGAACGCTCCAACCACACCTATTTTTATGACGCTTAGAATGCGCTCATTCCCGTACGACTTTCATTTTACACCAGTAAGAGTCGAACATCCGGGCTTGGCCTGAATTTTTTCTTTCTCGCCCGGATGAAATGCTTTTATAATTTAGACTGCGACTACCTGCTGGAATACGGTAATAGCGCGCCGCCAATGCGGCAGTGTTATCAGGATCACAAACCAGTCAGGCGCCCGACTCAAGGATCACGCAGATCCCTCTCCTTGCAAGGCCGTCATGATAGGGCAACCGGCCGTAAGATGTGATTGGACTTTACTGCATAGTGCGCAGAAGATATCTCCTCATCACTTAAACCAACCAACAAAACTGAGAAACTCTCAAATATTTATTACATGCAACCCACAGAACATCGCACCGACAATAACAAATCATAAAAACAGTGATTATTTTTACTGTTCCTGCCCCAACTCAAGCATGCTACCGCTGCCGAAAGTCAATATCTTCTTCCAGCCTTAACAACCTGCTGGTTTCTACCATCGAGACCGTAGAC
>NZ_JBFUID010000025.1:0-84469 GCF_056402055.1 Pseudomonas sp. P4_C4
GCAATAAGGTGCACCTTTTGAACTCTCATCACGTCTTGGGCGTGAACAATGGCCTTGCGTGCAGCTTGCGAAAATTGTTCAAGATCCTCTGGACACCCGATGCAGTCTGCTCCCGTCTTCGAGGTAGTCACGCGAATCCAAGGCATCTGGCCAGAATCCACCGCTGCTTTAAATTCCGCAGACAGCGAATCCTCATCAATACTTGCCGACAGCTCGAGTGTTATGAACACTTCGTCGGCGCGCCCCGAAGGCAGTGAGCTCACGCCGAAAGTACCTGGAGCATGAGCAATCGCTTTCGAGTCCCACGCCCAGGTCCTTCGGACCTTGTCGTACTGGAAGACCTGAATAGCCTGGGCTTCACCCATCACTCGACCGGCCAGCACCAAGGTGGGGATATGGTGTAGAGGGAAGATCGCAAGGTTTTCAGTACTCAAACCGCTACTGGAGTTGAATCCAGTGACGAGCTCCCGAATATGATGTTCGTGCTCTCTTAAATATTGGTGCCAAAACTCTGGTAGATGACGATCATCGCGCTGTGATTTACGACGCACGTAATGAATAACGCCGGGCTCCATGGCTCGTCTGGTCGCCACAATGGCTTCAATCAATTCGGAGTCGTGAAAGTAGGTCGGTACGTTCGCCAGATTCGCGTGCAGAGTCACCGCTTTTGTACGCTGGAATGCCAATGAATTCAAATAGTTGTGTACGATATCCCGGTGGGATTTGCGCATGTCGTTCAGGATTTCTGCGGTGTAGAACTGAGGTGCAAAAGAATCAATCAGACGATGGTGCTCATCACACATCAACATGATGTTTTCGACAACATTGGAGAGTCGGTGAGAATCAGCCTGACTACCCCGAGGGCCTTCAGGGTCCGATGCAACGATGTGTGCCAAATACCCGACTCGTGCAGCGCTGGTCCAAAGGGCAATCTCTGACAGGTCATGCGCACAGCCTTCGAACATGCATCTTGCGCCTGCATCAGCCCAAACCTTTTGCGCCGTTCTTTCGGAGATATCTTGCCCCCTTCCAGTGGTTCTACCGAGCATCCCATCGCGGGTCGCGATGAAATGATCCACTTGGGGTTTACTTTGCACTGGTATAAATGCCCAAGCGCTGTCAACGGTGAGGGCATCAGTTAGTGCCGCCTGGCTCATGTCCACAGTGGAAAGTAAGTTCTTGGTAGCTAGCTTTTTTAGATTTGCTTTGGCTTTTGCTCCCGGATCCGCGGGGTGCAAGGTGAGACTCGCTTCATCGAGATCAACGAATTTGCAGACGTACCCTGCAGTGACATAAGCGACGCGATGCTTTTGAGCAAGGCATCCTTCCAACCAAGTGGCCAGCTCCTGGTCGCTAAAATTGGTTGCGGCCGGCGGTGTGATGCTGTTTGACGATGCTGATAAGGCTGTAGGCATTTTATCGCTCTAATCCCTGACCGAGTATTAAGGTGTCCTCCACCAAGTGAGGGTTCGAGAACACGACTTCAATAGCAATGTGCCACTTTTTGAGGCGATCTGATCACTTTTTTCAAATGAATCGGCCGATAGCTGCTTTCCACCGTTGCGGTCAGTGAGCGTAGAGGGCGAGCAATTTTCTGGCAGGATTTTTTCAGTTGAGCACCACTCATCATCACCAAATGAAGCTCTAGCCGCTCAAAGCCTGTCTCAGGTGGAGCGATTGCTGCATTTGAAGGAAAGCCGGCCGTTACGCTCCTGGCTTCACCGCTAAACCAACGAACATAGTGCTAGCTAAGTCCAATATTTCGTATCCAATGAAGATATAAATCGCACCCCTCTAAGCGCAAGGCTTGAACATCACAGGTGTTCCTGGAATACGACGATACCGATCCTTTGCTTGGTTTTTCTAAAGTGAAGGCCCGAAGATCCCTTTAGTTCATGCCAAAACCTACCTGAGACATCAGGGTGAATGCCAGATTCTCGGCTGGATTTCCCCATGACACCTTCAATTCATTCGCTGCTACTTGCCTGCTTGGTACCGCTCAGCGTCGCTGCTCAAGACGTTCGCGAGCGCTCGGACCTTGGCCTCATGCAGCGGCAGATCACTGTCATCGAACAGTTGGCAGAACGCGCGCGCAGTAGTCAGCCTGATGCCGATGGGGCTCGCTATCACTTCGACTACCCCAGGGTCGCAGCGGACCTCGAACGCGTGCGGCACGGCATCAAAAATTACCTTTCGCCCTCACGGGCGCAGCCGGCCGACCTGGTCGAGCTGATCGGTAATTATCGCGCTGAGGCACCTCAGGTGAGCCCTTCCGATGAGCATGACTGACGCCCAACTCGCCGCGTTCTCCGCCGTTTCCGGGTTTACCCCGCAGCTCAGTTCGGTGTTGTGGCGCTCCTCGGTTCTGATGCTGGCACTGCTCTGGTGCGCCTGGGCCTTGTGGACCGGCTACCGCGGTTGGGCGGCCGGCAATATCAACTTCGGGTCGCTCGGCGGCAGCACGCTGCGCCTTGCCCTCACCCTGATCGTGCTGATGTTTTTCATGCTGTCGTAAACCAGGAGATTTGCCATGAACCTCTCCCGTCGCTGTCACCGCTCGCTCGCTTTTCTGCGGGAAACCTGTTTGAAGGCCCTGCTCGGCGGTCTAGTTCTGCTGAGCTCGACCCTGGTCTGGGCTGATCTACCGACCATGGAAGCGCCTTCCCGCGGCGAAGGTTCGGGACTGATCGACACCATCAAGAACTACGCCTACGACGGCGGCATCCTGCTCGGGCTGCTGATCGCCACCCTTGCGTTCCTGGGCGTGGCCTGGCATTCGCTCACCGTCTACGCCGACGTACAGAACCAGCGCAAAACCTGGAAGGACCTCGGCGCCGTAGTCGGTGTCGGCGCACTGCTGGTAGTGGTGATCCTGTGGTTCTTGACCAAAGCCGCCACGATTTTGTGAGGTCATCATGTCCGATACCCCTCCAACCCTGCCTGACGGCACGTTGACCTTCCTGCCGGAGCGCCTCAACCGTGACCCGGCCGTCCTCCGTGGCCTCACCAACGACGAAATGTGGGTCGCGCTGATGGTCGGCGCCACGCTGGGCTTGATCCTCGGTGCGCCGCTGGCGGTAGCGACCGCCTCCATCGCCACCCTCCCCACCTGCATGTTCCTGTGCATGGCGTTGGTGCTGCTCGGCGGCGGCAAGCTGCTGCGCCGGGCGAAGCGCGCCCGCCCCGAAACCTGGCTGTACCGGCGCCTGCAGTGGCAGTTGGCGGTGCACTGGGGCATCGGCACCAACCAGTTGATCCTGCACTCCGGTCCGTGGACCGTCCGACGTACGCGTCGGCATGTGAGGACCGCCGCATGAGCCGCTTCCGTAATAAGGTAGATGCGCAGCAGGCGCATATCCTCAGCCTGCGCCTAGCTGTGGCGATCCTGGCAGTGCTGTGCGCCGGGCTCTGGTACGGCTGGCAGTCGGCCCCGTCTGAACTGACCGTCCACGTGCCACCCGATCTGCGCTCCGGGAGCACGCGAAAATGGTGGGATGTGCCGCCCGAAAACATCTATGCCTTCGCCCTGTACATCTTCGGTCAACTCAACCGTTGGCCCTCCGATGGTGAGGCTGATTACCACCGCGCCATCTTCGCCCTGCAACCCTACCTCACCCCGGCGTGCAAAACCTTCTTCGACGGCGATTTCGAGTACCGCAAGGCGGCGGGCGAGCTACGAGGCCGGGTGCGCGGTGTGTACGAAGTGCTGGGCCGTGGCTACAGCGACGATCCCAATTTGCGGGTAAAGCAGCTGGATGCACGCAGCTGGCTGGTCAAGCTCGACCTCAATGCCGACGAGTACTACGCCGCCGAGCCGGTGAAAAGAGTGGTGGTGCGTTATCCGCTGCGCGTGGTGCGTTTCGATGTCGACCCTGAGCACAACAAGTGGGGCCTGGCCCTGGACTGCTACGAAGGCACACCGCAAAAGTTGACACTGCCCGGAGGTGCGTGATGATGCGTGTCTTGATTCTGATCCTGGTGTCGGTTGCCGGTTGGTGCTCAACCGCAGGCGCCGTCGAGATCAAATACTGGGACCGCCTGCCGCTGGCCGTCCCGCTCACCGTTGGCCAGGAACGCATCCTGATGCTGGATGAAGATGTCCGCGTCGGGTTGCCGAGTGCAATCGCCAGCAAGCTGCGCGTGCAGTCCGTGGGCGGAACCGTGTACCTGCGCGCCGCGGAAGCCCTTCCCCCTACGCGACTGCAGCTGCAGTCGGTGAAGTCCGGGGACATCATACTGATCGACATCGAAGCGCTCGACGGCAGCGTGGCGCTGGAGCCGGTCAAAATCGTGGCCCAGGCTCAGGCGCCGGACGTGGAACCCGCGAAGGACGCAGCACCTGCCGCGACGCCGGTTCCGGTGGTGCTCACCCGCTATGCGGCGCAGAACCTCTATGCACCACTGCGAACCGTGACGCCACTGCCCGGTGTCCGCCGGATGCCGCTGATTGACGCCACTGCATTCAACACGTTGCTGCCCACCGAGCGCGTATCGATCAAGGCGCTCGCCGCCTGGAGGCTGGGCGACTATTGGGTGACAGCGGTAAAGATCGTGAACCGGGGCCCCGGCAAGGTCTCGCTGGACCCGCGTCATCTGCAGGCCACGTTGTACGCCGCGACGTTCCAGCACGCAGACCTCGGCCGTGCCGGCACGCCTGAAGACACCACCGTGGCCTACCTCGTCACTCGCGGCGGCGACCTGAAGCACGCGCTGCTACTGCCCCCGCCAGCACCGGAGGCTGCCGATCATGAAAGCTAACAGCCTGCTGAAATGGCTGGTGCCCGGCGTCCTGCTGGGGATCGTACTGATCATCGGCAAATCCTGGGTGGCCGTACCCACTGGCCAGCCCGCTCATGATCCCGACAAGGCAACGCTCAGTCCGGAACAGGCAAAGGCTCTCGGCATCGCGGGCGACACCCCGCGCGACACCGTGGCCACGCTGATTGGACAGGTCAAGGCGATGCGCAACGAGATGCTGTCGTTGAAGAAGGGTAACGATGGCCTGCAGAGCGAGAACACCCGGCTGCGCACGCGTGAAGGCAATATCGACAGCCGCATCCAGAGCACGTTGAGCAGCGTCACCCAGCAGGTCAGCGAACAGCGCCAGCAGGCCAATGATGCCCGGCAGAAGGCCGAGCAGCAGCACCGCGAGACCCAGGGGCTGCTGTCCAGGCTCAAGGACCAGCTCACCGGCAAGCCCGCAGCAAAGTCGGATTTGCCCGCGGGCTTTGGTCTCGAGCCAGGTGACGAGCAGCAATTTTCAGACGCGCAAGCATCGGCTGACGCGGTGCAGTGGATCGAACCGTCAAATGCGCGCGCCAGGCAAGAGGATGCCACGAAATCCGGTGGGCCGCTGTCGACACTCACGTCGAAATTCAAGGACCTGCACGGTCTGGACAACAACGCGATCGACCGTGGGCAGGACCACTTACGTGCCGTTACCAAGGGCGAGCGCGACCTGGAAAACGACCAGGATCGCACTGAAGGGGCCAGGCCCGTCTACACCATTCCCGAAAACTCCACGCTGATGGGCTCCATCGCCATGAGCGCCTTGATTGGCCGGGTACCGGTGGATGGCACGGTGAACGACCCCTATCCGTTCAAGGTGCTGGTGGGGCCGGACAACCTCACCGCCAACGGCATCGACCTGCCCGACGTGGTTGGCGCGGTCATGAGTGGCACTGCCGCGGGCGACTGGACGTTGTCTTGCGTGCGCGGCCAGGTCGAGTCGATCACCTTTGTCTTCAGCGACGGCACCGTTCGCACGGTGCCGCAGCCGCAAAAAGTCGTCAGCCGTAATCGCAGCAGCGCCCAGACCTCGGGCACCGAGAAGATCCGGGGCGGCTTAGGGTACATCTCCGACCCCTACGGCATTCCCTGTATTTCCGGCGAACGCCGCTCCAATGCCCAGCAGTACCTGGGGAGCCAAAGCCTGATCACTGCGGCCGGTGCCGGCTTCGCCGCGGCCCTGGGCAGTGAGCAGACCAACACCTCATTCATCAACTCGGCCAGCGGCAACCTGGGCCTGACCCAGAACAGCGGCAACAGCGCGTTGAACTCGGTCATCAGTGGTGGCATTGGCGACATCCGTGAATGGATCAACAAGCTCTACGGTGAAGCCTTCGCGGCCATCTACGTCCCACCCGGGGCCAAGGTGGCCTTGCACCTGGACCATGAAATCAGCATCGATTACGAACCCAAAGGCCGGAGAGTGAATCATGAAAGCCCATCCGTTTCGGTACTGGATCTGGATTAGCCTGCTGCTCAGCCTGCACTTGGCCGGTTGCTCCACCAGCAAAGATGAAATGCTGCCTCATGGCGATCAAACCATGCTGGACATCTGGAACAACAGTGACTCGGTTGGCACTCAGCAACAGTTGCAGGAGGTCCGCGGCGAACTGCGCAGGCCGATGCTCGATCCGGAGCGGCTGATCAGCGATCAGAGTGCTTACACCCGCACGGCCGCCAACGAGATCCGCAACCAGTTCCCGCGCCTGCCCAACCCCGACCTGGTGATGTATGTCTATCCGCACCTGGCCGGCACCCAGCAGACGCCGGTGCCTGGCTACTCGACCGTGTTCCCGCTGTACGAGAAGGTCCAGTACGCGCTGCCCGGCGAGCGACTGGAAGATCTGTGATGGTCGATGACGCGAATCGCGAGCTGCCGCGCTGGAAACCCTGGCGCGCGGCGCAACGTCGGCGCGCCACCCTTGCCGATGAGGCGGCCCAGTACGCACACAATCCCAGTTTCACCGACCACTTGCCCTGGGTCGAATACCTTGAGGACGAGCAGTGTTTTCTCCTCGACGACAATCGCTCGGTGGGCGCCGTGTTTGAGCTGCAGCCGATCGGCACTGAGGGCCGTGAGCCCGAGTGGCTGATGGCGGCGCGCGACGCCCTGGAAGACGCACTGCAGGACAGCTTCGACGAGCTCGACCAGACGCCCTGGGTGGTGCAGTTCTTCTGCCAGGACGACAGTGACTTTTCCCCGTACCTCGAACGCCTGGAGCGCTATGTCGCGCCACGGGCACAAGGCACGCCGTTCACCGAGGCTTTCCTCGCGTCGATGCAACGTCACCTCGACGCCATCGCCAAACCGGGCGGACTGTTCGACGACCATATCGTGTCTCACCTGCCCTGGCGCGGCAGCAATCGGCGGATTCGGCTAGTGGTCTATCGCTGGCTGGGGGATCAAGGTGACGACGATACGCAGAGCCCGGCTCAGCTGTTGAGCCGGACGTGTGACCGTCTGGTCGCCTCGTTGCAGGCCTGCGGGGTCAGCCCGCGGCGTCTGACCGGGCGCGACTTCTACACTTGGTTGTTGCCCTGGTTCAACCCGGCCCCTGCCCTCACCGGCGAATCACCCGCAGCGTTTTATCGTCAAGTGCCCTACCCCGAGGAGGATGACGGCGATGGACTGCCGCTGCCGTTCGACCACAATTTTGCCGAGCGACTGTTCTTTCAGGAGCCACGCTCGGATAGCGACCAGGGCCTGTGGTATTTCGATCAGCAACCGCACACGGTGATGGTGGTCGACAAGCTGCGCAAGCCGCCCCATATCGGTCAGCTGACCGGCGAAACGCGTAAGGGCGAGGCCTTGAACGCCTTGTTCGATCAGTTACCCGAGCAGGCCGTCATGTGTTTGACCTTGGTAATCACGCCTCAGGATGTGCTCGAGGAGCAGCTCAACCGATTGGCGCGCAAAGCCATCGGCGAGAACCTCGCCTCGACCCAAACCCGCCAGGACGTGGAAGAGGCCCGCGCGCTGATCGGCCGCCAGCACAAGCTGTACCGCGGCACCTTGGCGCTGTACCTGCGCGGTGCCGATGAACAGCAATTGCGCCAGCGTTCGACCCAGGCCGCCAACGTGCTGCTCGGCGCTGGCCTGCAGCCGGTGCGTGAAGGTGACGAAGTCGCGGCGTGCAACAGCTACCTGCGCTGGTTGCCGATGGTCTACAACCCGGCTCGAGACACGCGGAACTGGTACACCCGCCTGCTGTTTGCCCAGCATGTCGCCAACCTGCTGCCCCTCTGGGGGCGCAGCATCGGCACCGGCAATCCGGGCCTCACTTTTTTCAACCGTGGTGGTGCGCCCTTGTCGTTCGACCCGCTGTCGCGTTTCGACCGCTCCATGAATGGCCACCTGCTGTTGTTCGGTCCGACCGGCGCCGGCAAGTCGGCCACCTTGGTTTCGATATTGATGCAGGTCATGGCCGTGTATCGACCGCGGCTGTTCATTGTCGAAGCGGGTAATTCCTTCGGTTTGCAGGGCGACTACTTCGCCACCCTTGGGCTGTCCGTCAACAAGGTTCAGCTCAAACCCGGCAGTGGCTTGAGCTTGGCGCCTTTCGCCGATGCTCGCCGTCTGATCGAACAGCCCGATCAGGTGGCCAGCCTGTCGACCGAGGACCTGGATGAAACCGTGACGGACAGTGATGAGCAACGCGACGTGCTGGGCGAGCTGGAAATCACTGCCCGCCTGATGATCACCGGCGGCGAAGCCAAGGAAGAGGCGCGGCTGACCCGGGCAGACCGCAGCCTGATCCGCGAGTGCATCTTGGATGCCGCCAGACACTGCGCGGCCACCGAGCAGCAGGTCATGACACGCCACATTCGCGATGCACTGCGCCAGGTCGCCAGCGACGCCCATCTGCCCGACAAGCGTCGCGAGCGGGCGCAGGAGATGGCCGAGTCCATCGACCTGTTCTGCCAAGGCTTCGAGGGTGCCCTCTTCGACCGGCCAGGCACACCCTGGCCAGAAAGCGATGTGACGATCGTCGACCTCGCCACCTATGCCCGTGAGGGCTACGAGGCGCAGATGTCGATCAGTTACATCAGCCTGATGAACACGGTGAACAACCTCGCCGAACGCGATCAGTACCTCGGTCGTCCGATCATCATGGTCACCGACGAAGGCCACATCATCACCAAGAACCCGCTGCTGGCGCCGTTTGTGGTCAAGGGCACCAAGATGTGGCGCAAACTCGGCGCGTGGTTCTGGATGGCAACGCAGAACCTGGCCGACTTCCCCGATGCAGCCCAGACCATGCTCAACATGATCGAGTGGTGGATCTGTCTGAACATGCCACCGGCAGAAATTGAAGAGATTGCCCGCTTTAAAAAGCTCACATCCGCTCAGAAGGCCCTACTGCTTTCCGCGAGCAAGGCCTCGGGCAAATACACCGAGGGCGTGGTCCTGTCGAAGAACCTGGAGACGTTGTTTCGCGCGGTGCCGCCGAGCCTGTACCTCGCCCTAGCCATGACCGAGCCCGAGGAAAAAGCTCAGCGCTGGCGACTGATGGAACAGCACCAACAGTCCGAGCTGGACGCCGCCCTCCAGGTCGCGGCGGAGATCGATCGGTTACGCGGCATGTCGTGAACACCCGAGCGCCGGCGACTTTCAAAAGACTTTCAATCAACAAAAATCGGCATGAGTACATTTGTACTCCTTCGGTGATTTTGCAGAATTTGCGGCCCTCAACCCGGTGACTGACAAAACCGATCACTCCGGCCTCGGTTTGTCCGCCGTCCTATTCGGTCGGATCCTGGATGCTGAAGCTTGGCGCACGGATGCACACCGCTGCCACATGTCGAGCGCTGCCCATGATCGTGACCGCCACCACCCGCTGCAGATCGCCAAAGTCCAGGAAGATTGGCCGTGGCCGAGCCTTCACCGCGGCTGCACTGCTCGTCGCGGTCGAGCAGTGCGCGGCACTGACTACCCCCACCATCATCGCCTCCGTCACTTCGCTGCAGTGCCTGGAGTACCGGGTCGTCGGGATCTGCTTCTGGCTGCTCTGTACACCGTTTGGCTGCACGGTGAAGACCTCGCCCAAGGTCCGCCACTTTATTCCCGAGTTGGTGGTATCGAGCTATTCCGACACAGGCGGCAATCCCTGGGGCGAGGTGTCCGCACTGTCGATGCCCACACCGGCGTCACAAGGGGGTGGCAACCTGATCACGCCTTCGAAGCAGCGCGATAATCTGCCCCGGTTCAAGAATGTCGACGGCATCGGGCATCCCGGCGGTTCGGCGTTGACAGCCTTTGCGCATGGCTTCGGCTATGCGTGCCCAAGTGGGGCGACTCCCCTTGCGCCATACTACCTCAGCACGCTCGACCCGCTGGCCTGGCGTCAGGCCGTTCCCGAATCCATCTACCCACAAGCGCTCATTCCGGGCATGCGCGAGATTGGCAGCCAGGCACTTGGGAACATGTGGGGCAGTGTCTATCCGCGGCACGGATTTCTGGTGCAGCCTGACGACTTCAAAGCATCCGCCGTCATGGCCCAGCGTGCCAGCGACTTCATCACGCGCGTCGGCCAGCCGCATGTCTACCTGCCGCTGCAGCCGATGCCATCTCCCGGCTATTGGCCGCCGCAGCCGGTGATGGAGAACAACATCAACAACCACCGCTGGCAATTGCTCGCCCCGGTGATCCAGACCACCTGCACCATCTTCCCCAGCCCGACGATCCAGAGCGCCGACGGCGCCTATGCCTGGTCGCTTTGGCGCCCTTACCACTGCTGCCAGCGGATGGGCCAGACCTTCCTGTTCAGCATCGACTTTGATGGAGGCCAATGATGAATACCCTCTCGCTCGGGTTGGTGTGCGCCCTCGTAAGTGCCGTCGGCTATGCCGCAGAAAACGGCTACCACCTTGGTGACCAGGCCCAGGTCCTGGATGACCGCGTGATGTACACCATTGGCGGCGGATCGGCGACGGGGTCCCCCTCCTCGCTCTACCGCCCCAATGGCCTTGGCGTGGGCATGTCCTGGCGCGCGAACATGATGTGCGGAAACATGAACCTCTCCAATACTCTGCAGAATCAGCTCAATGGCGCCACCCAAGGCTTCCAGCAGATCATGGGCAATGTGATCGAGAATGCCACACAGGCCGTGATGTCTCTGCCGGCGATGATCATTCAGCGCGCCAATCCCGGTCTGTATGAGCTGCTGAGCAACGGCGTACTGCAGGGGCGCATCGACTTTGACCGCTCAAAGCTCACCTGCCAGGCGATGGCGGCCAAAATGGCCGACAAGGTGGACCAGGCCGGTTGGGGCGCACTGGCGCAGAACCAGGAGATGCAGAAAAACCTCGAGCAGTCCGACGGTGATGCCGTGGTGGCGGTGAAGGATACCGAATCGAACAACGGCAACAACGGTGTCAGCTGGGTCGGTGGGCAGAAAGCGGGGGGTAACGGTCAGGAACCCATACGGGTGACCTCGGACGTCGTTAAGGCAGGCTACAACCTACTGCACAACCGAACGGTCGAGGACGCATCGGCCGTCGGTTCCGGTTGCCAGAATGGTGCCATTTGCCAGGCCTGGTCGAGCCCCGAAGAGGCCTCCGCATGGGCCACCCGCGTGCTTGGTGAAACCGAGGTGGCAACCTGCGATGACTGCGAGACGCTGCGCGTTACCGCCGGGGCAGGCCTCTCGCCGCTGATCCAGGAAACCTACACAGAACACCTCAAGGGTCTGCAACGAATGTTGTCGGGCGCCGAGCAACCCACGCCGGAGAACCTTGGCAAAGTCTCCAGTCCCTTGCTGCAGGTGTCCCGCGGCGTCATCGAGGGCCTGCGCGACGATCCCGACCAGAACCTGCTGGCCCGGCGCCTGGCCAGCGAGACCGCGCTGTCGAGCGTGATCTACAAGGCGATGCTGCTGCAGCGCACATTCCTGGCCGGCAGTCATGAACCTAATGTCGCGTCGGCGCAGCCCGCCACCCACGCCCTCAACGGTAACGTCGAAATGCTGGAGCGTGAGATACGCCTGCTGCAAACGGAGCTGCAGGTACGCCAGTCGCTGGCCACCAACACCGCCAGCCTGGTCCTCGATCGCCACGCCGGAGGCGCCGACGCCTCCCGGAGCATCGATCAACGCGATCCGGAGTCGGACCGACTGCACCGTGCGGACCAGGGGAGGAGCACACCATGAAGCTGTTTACTGTGAAGTCCACTCTTGCCCATGTGCTGCTAATCCTCAGCGCCATGGCCTTGATGCTCCTGATTGCCTGGATGGCACTGCAGCTGACAGGTGCCCAGCTTGATTGGTTCGGGCAGGCGCGCACCGCTACGCCCTACCTCGCCTCCTGGCGTGCCCTGCTGTATGCCCTGATCCTCGCAGGCTGGACCGCGGCGTTGCGCTTGCGGCCGGCGCCTGCAGACCAGCAACGGCTCAAACCCCTGGGACTGATCGGCTTCAGCTCAATCATCCTGGTCGAACTGTTTCGCGTGTGAGGTGCAATCATGAGCATGAGCACCAACAGCTACCTCGAGTACTACCTGTCGCTGTTGGCCTGGATCATCAACAACGGCATCTGGAACACACTGGCAGACACTGGGCTGTTCGCCGCGCCCTTTGGTGCGATCATCCTGCAGGAATGGCTGTCCGCTCGCCAACAAGGCGCTGACGAGGGCAACAAGGGCTTGCTGTCGATCCCTCGCGTCGAGAACCGGCTGTGGATGAGTTACGTGGTCATCCTGTTTGGCTGCATGCCTTTTTTTCCGCTGAACCTGTCCTCCGTGACCTTCGACGATACGGCGAGCCAACGCTGTGGTATTTCCATGACCAAGCCCACCGAAACGGCCTGGGGCACAACCTTCAACACCATCGGCGAGAAATCAGCGAATGTGCCGGTGTGGTGGTTCCTCGTGCATGCCATGAGCAAAGGCATCACGGCGGCCGCTACCGCGTCGATTCCGTGCGCGCCCGACATCCGTGCGATGCGCATGGAGATCGACACCTCGCGTATCAACGACCAGGTGCTGCTGCAGGAAGTCGCCGATTTTACCCGGGATTGTTACGGCTTCTCGCGCTCGCGGCTGTTCACCAAACGCCCCGAACTGGACGAGTCGCAGAGCTATGACGCGTCCTGGATTGGCTCGACGTACATGCTTAACACGCCGGGTTACTACGACACCGATCGCTCGCGAACGCCCAGGGTTGATTGGCCGTACGACGAGACCCGGGATGCCTCCCTGCCCCAGCTCGATAACGGCGCGGGCTTTCCCACCTGCAAGGAATGGTGGAGCGATGCAACGGTCGGGCTGCGTGATCGTTTGGTCGCCGAGGTCGATCCGTCGCTGATTTCGCGCCTGCGAAGCTGGTTGACCGGGCGTACGACTACCGAGATCGAAGACGCCACCCTTCGCGAATTGGTGAGCCCGCGACAGCAATCGTTGAGCATGGCACCAGGACAGGTATTCCAGGATTACGGCAGCAGCGCCCGGGGCGGATCACTGACGCAAGGACTCAACAACCTGGCGACGAACACCGGGCTGGCCCTGGGTTCGTTCAGCAATTTCCCGGCGATGAATGCATTGCGCGCCGCACTACCGATGGTCCAGGCCTTTCTGATCATGGGCACGATCATCAGCCTGCCGCTGGTATTGCTGATCAGCACCTACCAGCTCAAGGCACTCATGACCGTCACGTTCGCACTGTTTACCCTGCACATGCTGACGTTCTGGTGGGAGCTCGCACGCTGGATCGACTCAAGTATGCTGGAGACGCTGTACAACCAGGTATCTGCCACGGACCAGACGCTCTTGTCGTTGCCGACCGCTGGTTTCATGGATGGGACGGTGACCGCACAAGTGATCGAGTACGTCATGGGCGCGATGTTTTTGGTACTGCCGATGTTCTTTCTCGGCGCGATGAGCTGGGCGGGGTACAACGTGGGCAGTGGTGTCCAGACTCTCCTCACTCGAGGAACAGAAGCTGCTCAGGTCCAAGCAGAGAAGGGCTCCTCTCAGCTCATATCTGGAGCCCGGAGATTAAAATAGCCTGCTACCTGAGCGCCCCATTATCGTCGTATAGCTCGGGATACTTGAGTTGATGTTGGGGGTGGCTCACTTCGTGAATACGAGGTTGCTTATCAGCAATAATGGGCAGAGCCGCAATGGTCCATAAAGCAATCATTCCGATCGCCAAGAGAATCGCAACTGATACAGCGGCAAGCACGAGTATTACCTTGAGACTCTGAAAGCCGATTTGCCGATACTTAAAGGGCACGGAAGCGAAAATACGGGAATGCAAAATTCTCGCTTCGAGTTGACTCACCAGGCGACCCGCACGAACTGCAGCACGAACTAAAGGCTTGCCGAATGGGGTACGGCAGGAAGTAGAAGAAGCTGGAGTAGTCATTTGAGTGCCTCCCTTTCCTTTTCTGCACTCGTGGACAAGTAACCACCAAGAATTTGGATCCAAGCCTTAGCTTACTCCTCTTTCTCTAGTGCCCATGACCGTTGATCGCCTGGACGGCGCTAATAATCGTCAGTGGGGCTGCATGGATCGAAACAGCTCATTCAAACTAAAAACACCATTGACGCTACGTCGATTCGCTTGATAAACCGACTGTGCAATTGCTGGTTTCCAGCACCCTAGGTAGCCATAACCTTCGAGGCTACGTCACCTTGGTGATGGTTGTCCCCAAATGCGATTCGCGTTCGGCAGCTCGCACGATCATCGCTCCTGCGATGATGAACGCCTTCCAATCCCCAGGTTCACCAAGCCTGCTCTTCGATGCAACCCTTCTCAATCCATTCCAGTGCAGGGAATTCTCCCGCACGGGAGGCATTCCTCCGCACCTTCTGGAGGATCTCATCATGCTGCGTTTTACAGGATCTGAACTACACGCCGTGTTGGCCGAAGCCCGTACAAATGGCTGCAGAGTGATATTGGTCAAGGACCATGGTGTCTACCTTATGGCCGAGACCGGCGAGAACAAACCGGATGGAGGCGGCCGCAAATGCGTGGCCTACGCCACCGGTTGCAACCCAGACGTCGACGACTTCGATTCCTGGTGGAATCGCGCACGAGATGAATTGGGTGGCGATGATTTTGCCGAGTACTTCGACATCGACGATCCGATCCTGGCAAGTCTTCGCGGGACAGCAGGTCGCTGGTGGTGGAGGCAACGTCCACCCACCTGTACCTAGCCATCGAGGTTGCCCCGACGGCAAATCCTAAACACCGATGAGAGTCAGTCAAATTTCCAGAGGGGCTCCCTATCCGAGCCTTTCTGGAACATCTTTCACGGCACTTCCTAACCGATTGGAGATCACCGCTTATCTGGAACTTGAGGTCGATACTCTTACCTGGAATGCGATGGAATGCTGCGCTTGTAGACGTCTGGATTGTAGATTGACCCTACGGTCGAACGCGTTTTAATGCATGGAGACTCCCTGCTCGCTGCGTTATTTGTAGCGATAAAATCTACACCAGCATCTCAGCTGAAGTGTCGCGGGATCTGCTACCCGGAGGTTCCAATGTCCAGGAAGAAGCTCTTCTCCACTGCCGTTGTGCTGAGCCCAGGTGTATGGCGACATGTCATTGAACCTGCCCCAGGCAACGACCCCGTTGGACACTCAGCACAGCGCTTGGTAGCCCTGCTCAACAGCGCCCTGACTTCAGCGCCTCGCACCTTGCAGTGTCCAATCGAGCTGCGGTTCGATCATCCACAGAGCGACGACTCATCAGCAGTCGAACACTCAACGCTGTTACAGCTGGCTCGCATCACACCTCGCAGTGGCCCAGCTTTTCTGCTCATCCGTCTGCCAAGTGAGATCGCTGTAGACATCGCGGCCATCTGACCCGTCAGCACATCCACTGCCCCTCTACCCCACCGGGAACCCTTCCCGGCCGGGCAGCGTTCCCACTTCACAACCGGAGAACGTCATGTCCGATATCTACCTAGACGTTACCAACAAGATTGTCAGCGCCCTGAGTCAAGGAGTTATCCCTTGGATCAAACCTTGGACAACCACCAGCTCGAGTGCAGACTCCCCTTTCCCCATCAACGCCATCACCCGGCGGCCCTACGCTGGCATCAACATTCCGCTCTTGTGGGCCGAGGCGCGCCTGCGTGGTTTCCGCCAGGATCGCTGGCTCACGTTCAACCAGGCGCGCAAAGCCGGTGGCCATGTTCGCAAGGGGGAGCAATCAACCCTCGCGGTGCTGTACAAACCGATGAGCAAGGAGGCGCACGACGAAGACGGGCAGATAGTTCGTGATGAACAGGGCAACATCAAAATGGTGCAGTTCGCGCTCCTGCGGATGCACTGCCTGTTCAACATCGAGCAGACCGAAGACTTGCCTGCCGAAGAGCAAAAACACGATGAGCGTGACGACCAGCCAGCCTTCGTCGATCATGCCCCTGCCGAGCAACTACTGGTCGCCAGTGGGGCGCGGATTGAGCATCGCTACGGCGATCACGCGTTCTATCAGCCGGTGCGGGATCTCATCCAACTGCCTACCAAGGCACAGTTCGAGGACGTCGGCAGCTACTACGCAACGGCCCTTCATGAGCTGACGCACTGGTCGGGTCACCACTCGCGCCTCAACCGCGACGGCATCACTGGCGGGCACGCGTTTGGTTCCGCGGCGTACGCCTTCGAGGAACTGGTAGCGGAAATGGGCGCAGCGTTTCTCTGTGCGCTGACCGGTACCCAGGGTGAGTTACGTCACGAGGAGTACCTGGCGTCCTGGCTGAAGATACTCAAGGAGGATAAGCGTGCGATCTTCCGCGCCAGCGGCCAGGCACGTGAAGCCTCCGAGTACCTACTGGCGCTGCAGTCCGATCAGGCCACTGAAACGACTGAACGGTTAACGGCGTGACTTCACTCAAGCATCAAAAAGGCCCCATCTGGGGCCTTTGTTTTGCCTGCAACGCCGGTCATCCGCCGCTATAACTGGACGACTGATTACTGCAACCAGCTCTCGACGGTGTCGGAGCCGTGCTCCTGCTTCCACTGTTTGAGGACTTTGTGGTTGCCGCCCTTGGTTTCCACGACCTCACCGCTGTGCGGGTTTTTGTAGCGCTTGATCTCACGAGGCTTGCGCTGGACGCTGCTGGAGGCGCCGGCGGTACTTACGCTCACCCCTTTGGACGGATCAAGAATGGTGATCACCTGCCGCAGGTTCATGCCGTACTCTTCCAGCAAGGCCTTAAGTTTTTGTTCAAACTCGATTTCCTGCTTCAGCCCGGAATCGTTTTTCATCGCATCCAGCTGTTGAAGTTGCGCGGCCAGCTGCGCTTCCAGCGCTTTGAATTCGGCAAGCTTAGACATGGGCTCTTCCTAGTATGAGACAAGTGTGGGAATAGTATCTGAGACCCGCACTTTAGCCGAGGTTTTGATCCTCACTGCGGCTCGTCTGGTGTCCAGCTTTAACAGATCTGCCTGACTTTTCACTCTGCCAAGTATTGGCACAGGTGGCCCACAAGTTGCCGAGGTGCAGGGCTATTCCCAATTTTGAACAAAATATCGCGCTGACCACGTGGCAGCTTTTTCGCGCAGCGCTTCGCAGCTGAGCGAATGGCAACGTCAGTTCCATGAATCCGGTCGACCAGCAGCACGATCAACACTGCATCGGTAAGCGTCATCAGCGCCCCTGCTCCGAAAAATGATGCCGGCCAGTTTACCCCCTGTAAAAGGGACCGGCTATCCTGATCGACCGACTAACTCGACGCTCCCGCCTTCGGATTTTCGCGTTCGCGAAAAGGACAAAGACAGTAAAGGATAACGGCGCCAATGGAAGGGATTGCAAGGGTAAGAGGCTTATCCGAAAAGGCAAAAGGACCTCCCAGGTACAAAGCAGGTATTGCGATGATGCGCTGGTGGCTCAAACATGAAAAAGGCAACGCCGCCAGCCCCGCGCCAGCACTTGTCGCCGAAGGTTACTTCTTGCCTGAGTCATCAGAATCGCTCCTTGCCGCCGATCACCGGAAGCGGCTGCTCGAGCGCATCTGCCAATACACCGCCCTTTCCCAACCTCAGTTCGATCAGCTCTATCTCGATCCAATCCACCGCTACGCCAAGTATGTACAGCAACTACCTGCCAGCGAAAGCCATCATCATGCCTATCCGGGAGGCATGCTGGACCACGGTTTGGAGCTGATGGCCTGCAGCCTGAAACTGCGCCAGTCGTACCTGCTACCCAGCGGCGCCGCGCCCGAAGACCAGGCCGCGCAGACCGACGCCTGGAGCGCCGCCATCGCCTATGGCGCCCTGCTCCATGACATCGGCAAGATTGCCGTCGACCTGCAGGTGGAGTACCAAAATGGTGAGCTCTGGCATCCGTGGCACGGCCCCCTGAACAAGCCCTACCGCTTCCGCTACGTGACAGGGCGCGACTACCAGCTACATGCTGCGGCCGCTGGGCTGCTCTACACCCAAATACTGACGCCGCGCCTGCTCGACTGGCTCAGCGGTTACCCAACTCTATGGGGCAACCTGCTGTCGTTGCTGGCCAACCACTATGAATACGCCGCGACGCTGGGGGAGCTGGTGCTGCAAGCTGATCGGGTATCTACCGCGCAGAACATCGGAGCCAATCCCACCAAGGCACTACAGGCGCCCACTCGGTCGCTTCAGCATCACCTGCTGACTGGCTTACGCCATCTGGTCAAGAACGAGTTCAAACTCAATCAGCCCGGGGCTGCTGGCTGGCTCACCGAAAATCATCTGTGGCTAGTCAGCAAGACCGCAACTGACAAACTTCGCGCTTACCTCCTGGCCCAGGCAGTAAATGGCATCCCCTCCTCCAACATTGCCATGTTCGATGAACTGCAATCCCACGGGTTGGTAGACACCACGCCAGAAGGCAAAGCGGTATGGAGCGCAACCGTGTCAGACGAAGGATGGCAGCATCGCTTCACATTCTTGCGTCTCCAACCGAGCCTGATCTGGGCCGATGAAAGCCGGCCCCGATGCTTTGAAGGAACAGTTGAGCTCGTTGCTGACAATACCGTGCCGAGCGGTGAAGCTATCGAGTCGGCCTTGGATCGGCCACAAGCAACTTCGGCCAAGGAAACGCCAGAGCCCTTACCTCCGAACCATGACTTCGACTATCTCGATGACTTGATGGATATGTTGCAAGAGACGGTTGAGCACGAGGATGAATCGAGCGCTCAAGGACTGAAATCCTCAACTGCTTCACCCCGCGAGGCACCAGGGCTGGCCTTTGTCGACTGGCTACGCGAGGGGATCCAAAGCCATCGTCTGCTCGTCAACGACTGTAAGGCAAAGATTCACACAGTCGACGGCACGTTCTACCTGGTCACACCCGGCATTTTCCAGCTCTACGCTTCGGAGCACCCTGAGCTATCTGCAGGGGACGACAAGACCGATGCTTGGCGGCGCACTCAACGTCACTTTGAGCACTTAGGCGTACATCTCAAACGACCAAACGGGCAGAACATATGGACTTGCACAGTGCAGGGCCCCCGCCGGAGGGCTTCCCTCAATGGCTACATGTTGCAAAATGCTGAAACTCTTCTGAGCCCTGTCCCTACTGACAATCCTTTCCTCAATCTTACTTATTAGCATCGCAAGGGCAGCCCCATGCGCGCGTGGAGTGCCAGCGAAACAGATCACTGTCCCGAAAACGGCCATGTCGATTCTTGGAAAAGGTCGAGTGGTTGGGGACTTCATCTTCAAGGCTCAACCGGCAGAACCAGCGATACGCCAGGTTCAAATGGGCCTCTTCGCACAACCGCCGCTCGGAGCGAATGCCGTAGCAATAGCCGACGATCAGCATGCGGATCATCAGTTCAGGATCAATCGACGGACGCCCAATCGGGCTGTAGAAATCGGCGAGGTAATGGCGCAGCTCGTTCAGGTCGAGACACTGATCAATGCTGCGCAGAAGGTGATTGGCGGGAATGTGCTCTTCAAGGTTGAACGAGTAAAACAGCCGCTCCTGCCCACTCGATAACTGTCCCATCATGCTGCGTGCTTCCCTGCTGGCCAATGCAGAGATTTTGCCGCAGGCCAGACAGGGGAGCTACTTTTTCAACAGAATCGGGCGGTTTCAGCCAGTCGTGGCAGGCAGCTATCGGTCCAGAGTGTGTAAAAACGTAGTCGATCAGCAGCAACGTACGGCACTGGTTCAAACCACGCTCTGTGTAGATGCCAAACAGAACGGAAGCCATCGAATGATGGGATCGTTTAGAACCAGTGCTCGTTCATTTTCGAAAGAAACTGTGGGTTAACCGGCACGTTGGATGCTGATCCGATGACCGAGTCAATCCCACACTTCGGACACAAAGCGGGGGGTATCCAGGTCGACCCACTCTGTGATTTCTACGGGCGAAAACACACTTAAGCAGTAAAAACAGCCACAACGATCACTTGCTTCAATTTGGGTGCGGTGATTTTCACAAAATCGGTGCGCTGAAATTACTTCCATGGGTAAGCCCTTCAACTCCAAATTCAGTAGCATATCGTGCTTACGTCAGAGTACGTGAAGACCCGGCTAACATTGCTATGATTGCCCAAAGTGTTAATGCAGGATTGCCCATAAAACGTTTCATTCAAGGTGAGCATCGCGGACAAAGCAACTTGCTTCCCGAAAGCCTTGACGACTACGTCAGTGACACAAATCCGGTGCGCGTAGTCGACGTTTTCGTCGACGAACTCGACCTAGTCAATCTGGGTTTTGAAGGCGTCGTTCCAGCCGATACTGGTCGACCTGCTTACCACCCCGCAATCTTGCTGAAGATCTACATCTACGGCTATCTCAACCGCATTCCGTCGAGCCGACGCCTTGAACGAGAAGCCCGTCGCAACATCGAGCTGATGTGGCTGACCGGGCGTTTGATGCCAGATTTCAAGACTATCGCCAACTTCCGAAAAGACAACAGCAAGGCCATCCGAGGTGTCTGCCGCCAGTTCGTTGTGCTCTGTCAGCAGTTGGGACTTTTCGGAGAAAATCTGGTCGCCATCGACGGCAGTAAATTCAAGGCCGTCAACAACCGCGACCGCAATTTCACCAGCGCCAAACTGAAGCGGTGAATGGAAGAAATTGAATCGAGCATCAACCGTTACCTGACCGCGCTCGATACTCGCGATCAGCAAGAATCCACATCGTCTGAGCCTAGGGCCGTGCGGCTGGAAGAAAAAATCGCAAAGCTGAAGGCTCAAATGAAAGAGCTTCAGGTCATCGAAACTCAGCTCAACGAATCGCCGGATCAGCAGGTCTCACTGACCGATCCAGACGCCTGTTCCAAGATGACTCGCGGCA
Organism: Pseudomonas sp. P4_C4; assembly: GCF_056402055.1. Taxonomy (NCBI): domain Bacteria; kingdom Pseudomonadati; phylum Pseudomonadota; class Gammaproteobacteria; order Pseudomonadales; family Pseudomonadaceae; genus Pseudomonas; species Pseudomonas sp. P4_C4. The sequence goes on from NZ_JBFUID010000025.1 coordinate 21,027, forward strand.
CGGGAAGCCATCAGTTTCTTCGCCGACCTCACCCAGATGTTCAGTTGGGCCAGAAAGCGCTAACCTTGGCGGGCCTTATTGGTCGAGAGCGACCCGACGGAACTGGTCGACATCTCCCCCCTGATTCCGGCCGACTACGAGGCCGAAAGAAGCAGGATCCTTTCACCGGCGGAGCTATTGGAATTGCACAATCGCTTCCAGCAAATGACCGCCGATTACATCGCCCTCCCCGCCGGCCAAAAATACGACGGCATTCGGCCGTTAAAAAAAGAAATTCAACTCGCGCTCTGGATTAGCCTGGGCACCTTGTGCCGAATTGGCGAGTTGCTGCAGGCCGAATGGAAAAATGTCGATCTGGACCGACAGACCTGGTTCCTCCCTAGTGAAAACATCAAAGGCACCCGCGGCAAGAAACAGGGCCACCATGTCCTCCTCTCGCCCTTCGCCCTGCATTTTTTTCAGGAACTCAAGACCCTGACGGGCGACTCCCAGTGGTGTTTTCCCAACAAGCAGGATAATGGGCATGTAGACGTAAAGGTGGTGAGCAAACAGGTCGGTGATTGCCAGGCCCGGTTCAAAAACCGCAAGGCCCTCTCCAGGCGGCGTCACGACGATACCCTGGTCCTTGCCGACGGCCAGAACGGTGACTGGACACCGCATGACCTGCGCCGCACGGGCGCGACCATGATGCAAGCCTTAGGTGTCAGCCAGGATGTCATCGATCGTTGCCAAAATCATGTGCTGGCCGGCTCGCGGGTGAGGCGCCACTACCTGCATCACGACTATGCCGAAGAGAAGACGCGCGCTTGGGACCCGTTGGGCGATCAACTCAGCGCCGTGTTGTCCTCGACCTACGAGCATCCGCCAGCAGAATCGATGATGTCTTTTCCTGCTTATACCGCGACTGGCTCTTTACCGCCGTCTTAAGTCAGCGTCTTTAGTGTTAAGTCCTCATAGTTGCGCAAACATCGCCGAGCACGTTCTTCAGCTTGATTTCGGCTTCATGACCGGTTGAATCCACAGCCAGTAGCGGACATTCGGTATGTCACGAAATTAAGGGCGGCTCAATCCTCAGTGCATGGCACGTAAGGTTGACGTTTATAATCATTGGTTTTCAGCAGGACTGCTCCACATCAGCACGACCAGAATAGTTGCTGCGATGAAGCTGGGCGCAAATAAAGCGATGCTGACACTAAGCGGACGAACACCGAAAATCATGAACGCAGCTGCAAGCATTCCGCACAATAAGCCCACCATCAGCCTGACCTTGCTTCTGAATCTGGGGCGATACCTCAGTAGTCCAAAGTAAATGCGCCACCCCGAATAAACCCCAACCCGCAGCAGCACCGGACGTCAATTACAATCAATTGCACCCTCCCCGGGCGCACATCACCCTTGACGATGAAAGTCGGCATACAAGCGGGGCCGTGTCGACCAAATCGCAAGAGCAGCATCACGCTGAATGTGCGCCGAGCAAACCGTTGCGGTTGCGGTTGCGGTTGCGTCAAAAGAATGGGCCGACGGCTCGTTAGCGAACCGTCGGCCCGCGGCCTGCCGTCACTAGGTGCGGCGGGCCGTTTGTGATGGGTGCGCCTGAGCGCTACCGATCACGACGCTTGCGCGACGCTGTACTGTGACGACAGGTAGCGCCGGATATCGTCGGGCGCGTTGATGAAGCGCGTGCCGTTGTACTCCTGAACCGCAACGGACACGTCCTTTGGCTCCTGCCCATTGCCGAGCACAATTACCGGCGCAGACTGGTTGTCTTCGCCGATCAGCGCGACGATTGCGTTGCGCGGACGCGGCGCATCGATGTACTCGACGTCGACCAAGTCCCGAAGCTGTGGGCAGAAGCTCAGCAAGCCTTCGACGGATACCGAGTCGCCGCAGTAGAACGGGCCTTCGGTGCCGCTGAAGAAGCCTGGACGAAGTATGAGCAGTTTGTCTTTCATGGTTGTCTCTCTGTGGGTGGGTATTGAACGTTGAGGTGATGTGTGGGCGATGCGCACGCGGCGGGTCAGGCTTCCATTGGTGTCAGAGCGGCGGCGCGCAGCCGCGAGAATGCAGCTTTAAGATCGGCGATCATGTCATCCGGGTGCTCGAGGCCAGCGTGAATTCGCAGCAGTGGGCCTTCCCACGGCCATTGCGTCGCCGTGCGGGAGTTCGCCGGGTTCGACCGGAGAATCAGACTCTCGAAACCGCCCCAGCTATAGCCCATGCCGAAGCAGGTCATGCCGTCGAGCATCGCGCGCATCGCTTCGTCCGATTGCGGATTCAGCACCACGCCGAACAGGCCGCTCGCACCCGTGAAATCGCGCTTCCACAGCGCGTACCCAGGTGAATCAGGTCGTGCCGGGTACAGGATCTGAGCGACTTCCGGCTGCTGCGCGAGCCATTCCGTGAGTGCGTGCGCGTTGCGCTGGTGCCGTTCGAGCCGGAGTGACAGCGTGCGCAGGCCGCGCAGTGCGAGATACGCGTCGTCTCCGCTCACGGTTATGCCGAACTGCCGATAGAAGCGATTGATCTTCGGAAAAAGTGCCTCGGTCGTGAGGATCACGCCCATGAGTACGTCGGAGTGCCCGGAGATGTATTTCGTCGCCGCGTGAATCGACACGTCGACACCATGCTCGAATGAACGGAAATGCAGCGGCGTGGCCCAGGTGTTGTCCATCAGCACGATTGCGCCGTACCGATGCGCGATCCGGCTGATCGCCGGAATGTCCTGCACCTCGAACGTCAGCGAGCCGGGCGACTCGACGAAAACGGCGCGCGTGTTCGGACGCATCAGTGCTGCGATGTCCGAGCCGATCGACGGGTTGTAGTACGTCGTTTCGATGCCGAGACGCGCAAGCGTCTCCGCACAGAACGCACGAGTTGGATCGTAGACCGAGTCTGTCATCAGCAAATGGTCGCCGGGACCCAGGACCGCGAGCAGCGATGTGGTGATCGCGCTGAGCCCGCTCGGCGTCAGCATTGCACGATGCGCACCTTCGAGACGGGCGAGCGCGTTCTCGAGCGCGCGGGTGGTCGGACTACCACCGCGGCCATATGCGTTCGGCGTGCCGCTCGCAGTCTTCAGTGCCTCGAGGCTGTTAAAGAGCAACGTCGATTGCCGGTAGACCGGCGGGTTCACCGGCGCGCCGAGCTGGTTGTGCGTGCGGCCCTCGTGGACCAGAACGGTATCGGTCGAATACGTGGTGTTCAAGGCGTGATCCTTTTTCGTCGGTTCAATCGAGGGGAATCAAGCAGCGCCGCATCGTCGCGGCAGTCGCTGTGCTTGAAGTCATATTAATTGCGCGAAGACGAAAATTGTTTCCAAAGAATGTCGTCGATCAAGATAGGATTGGAAAAAATTTCTAACTCGGAGGCAATATGGATAAACGCGACGCACAGATGCTCACGATACTTCAGGCGGATGCGACGGTCGGTCTGAACAACCTGGCGAAGGCGGTGAATCTGTCGCCGACGCCATGCTGGCGAAGGTTGCAGAAGCTACGGGAAGACGGAGTGATCTGCCGGGAGGTCGTGCTATGCGATCCGGCCAAGCTGAACCTGGGGCTCACTGCATTCGTGACGGTGCGCTCGAATCAGCACGGTGATGAGTGGACGAAGCATTTCGTCGAGGCTGTGTGTGCGATTCCGGAGATCATCGAGATCTACCGGATGAGCGGCGACGTCGATTACCTGCTCAAGGTCGTCGTGCCGAATATCGCCGGATACGACAACGTCTACAAACGGCTGATCAAGAGCGTCGAGCTGATGGACGTGAGCTCGGCGTTCGCAATGGAGGTGATCAAGCGCACGACCGCATTACCGACCGATTACATTGTTACGACATGATGCGATCGCGCCGCACGTCGACGGGCGGCGCGTTCTGCGTTATTGGAGCAAGGAGACGGTGTCGCGCATCAATCAGCGCGGCACGCGTCGCGATACGCGAACAGCGCAGGCGCCCCCCCTGTGTGCAGGAACAGCACCGGTCCGTCTCCTTCTACGCGGCCGCGCGAGATGCCGTCGAGCAGACCAGCCATCGCCTTGCCGGTGTACACCGGATCGAGCAGCAGCCCTTCGGTTTGCGCGAGCAGATGAACCGCGTCGAGGCCGGCACAATTCGGTTCGCCGTAGCGCGGCGCGAAGTATTCGTCCCACAGGTCGATGCGCATGCCGGCCGGCGTCTCGACGTCGAGCAGCGTGCTGATGCGCTCGACGAGACCCTGCACTTTCGGACGCTGCGCGGCCTCTGTGCGCGATACCGTGACGCCGATCACGGGCAGCGACGGCAATGCATGGGCGAGCGCGAATGCGAGACCGGCATGCGTGCCCGCGCTGCCGGACGCGAGCACCACGGCCGAGAAGTCGAGCCCCGCCGCTGAGATCTGCTGCTCAAGCTCGAGGCCCGCGCGAACGTAGCCGAGCGAGCCGAGCGCATTCGAGCCGCCGATCGGGATCACGTATGGGCGACGGCCTTCGTTACGCAAACGCTGGGCCGCAGTCTCGAGCTGCTGGTCCGCGGTGTCGAGTTCGTCGACGTCATGCACGCACACGCGAAACAAATCGAGTAACAGCCGGTTGCCGTTCTGCAGGTAATCGTCGTGCGTGTCCCCGAGCGGATTTTCCAGCAGCGCCACACAATCCAGTCCGAGTCGTGCCGCGAGCGCGGCGGTCTGCCGGACATGATTGGACTGGACGGCACCGGCGGTCACCAGCACGTCCGCCTTTTCGCGGATCGCATCCGCGGCGAGAAACTCGAGCTTGCGCAGCTTGTTGCCGCCCATTGCGAGCGGCGTGAAATCATCACGCTTGACGTAAATGTCGCGGCCCACGTGGGCCGAGAGCCGCGACAGCCGCTGCAGCGGTGTCACCACGTCAATCAAGCTCAAGCGGTCGAAAGTATCGAGTCTCGTGGAAAGTGTTGCCATGTTCATATCGGGCCCTGGCGTTCGTTGAAGAGGCACGGCCGGATGGGCCGCGAAGTATGGCGGGGCAGTGCAGGATCTGGTCAAGGGAGCCACGCGCCCGCTCGGAACGCGGTGCATGGAAGAACGCGTCGTTCGTCGCGTCTTTGACGATCACGAGTGCGGATCGACAGAAGGGAAGCTTAGCGTTGTCAAAATAGAAAATGTTCCCAAAAAAAACCGGACTTTGGTCATCTCTTAGAAGTTTTTTCTGGTGATCGGCGAAGTCTATGCGACACGGATGGAGAGCGGCGGTGAAGCAGGACCACCTTGGCTCTGATGTATAGCCCCCGTCCTCAAGTTTCTTTACCCACTCCGGCAGAGTGTTGTTGGTTAGTTGACGGCTTTGAGGGACGTGACGGCAACGTTGCAAGCGGGAGAGGATGTGGCGAACGAATAAATAAATTCTTCTTTGGTTAAAACGGTAGAAATTTTTTCTAAAAAACACCGCAAATAGTAGGAATCTTAAAACTATTTTTCTAGGGGGTGACTGTAAGATTTGTCACATGAAACGTACCCCGAGAGCCCCGAAAATGAAGCAGATCATCACCGCTCGCGCCGCCCCTGAGGCGATTGGCCCTTACTCCCAAGCAGTGAAGTGCGCAGATACCCTTTATGTTTCTGGCCAGATCGCCCTCGACCCGCAGAGCATGCAGATGGTCGAAGGCATCGAAGCGCAGACCCGACAGGCCTTCGTCAATCTCAAGGCGATCCTTGAAGAGGCTGCGATGAGCTTCGCCGATGTGGTCAAACTGAACATCTACTTAACTGACCTGAGCCACTTCTCCCTGATCAATGGTGTGATGGAGGAGCTGTTCACCAAGCCCTATCCGGCGCGCGCGGCGATTGGCGTCAGCAGCTTGCCGCGAGCAGCGCTGGTGGAGGTGGACGCTATCGCGGTGGCCGTATGCTGAGCCGGAATCAGACCATGAATGACTGGATCTGCACGGCCATCAGCAGCATTTCCTGCGACCTGTTACGTTCCGCCGACACCCATATCCACAAGCTCGACATTCCGGGCTTGAAGGGCATCGACATCTACCTCAAGGACGAGAGCACACACCCAACCGGCAGCCTCAAGCACAGGCTGGCACGCTCGCTGTTCCTGCACGCCATCTGTAGCGGCAAGATCCGCGAGGGCACCCATGTGGTCGAGGCATCCTCGGGCAGCACGGCCGTGTCCGAAGCCTACTTCGCCAAACTGCTGGGCCTGCGCTTCACCGCGGTCATGCCGCGCAACACTGCGAGCAAAAAAATCCAACAGGTCGAGCAGCTCGGCGGACACTGCCACTTCGTCGATCATGCGTCCCATGTCTATGCCGAGGCAGAGCGCCTGGCCCGCAAGAGCGACGGCCATTACATGGACCAATTCACCTACGCCGAGCGGGCAACGGACTGGCGCGGTAACAACAATATTGCCGACAGCATCTTCCAGCAGATGGCCGGCGAGCCACACCCCGTTCCCCACGTGATTGTCATGAGCGCCGGCACTGGTGGCACCTCCTCAACCCTCGGCCGCTACATTCGCTACAAGGGCCACGACACCCGGCTGATCGTGGTCGACCCCGAGAACTCGGTGTTCTATGAAAGCTACCGTACGGGTGACCCGAGCCTCACCAGCCCCCAGGGCAGCCGCATCGAAGGCATCGGCCGCCCTCAGGTGGAGCCATCGTTCCTGCCGGACGTGATCGACGACATGCTCAAGGTGCCCGACGCGGCCAGCATCGCCACCCTCTACTGGCTGGAAAAGCTGCTTGGCAAAAAGCCGGGCGGTTCCACCGGGACCAATATGTGGGGGGCGCTGAGTGTCGCATTGCGGATGCAGGAACAGGGTCTACAGGGCTCCATCGTGACCTTGATGTGCGATAGCGGCGAACGCTATCTGGACACCTATTACGACCGTGATTGGGTCACGCGCAATATCGGCGACATCACCCCGTATACCCAACAACTCGATCGCTTTCTTTAACCCGCGCCAGGCATCCCAACATGAGCCAGAACACGAACAACTTCTCGACCCAAGTGATCCATGCCGGCGAACAGTCGACCTATGCGGACAACACAATTTTCCCGGCGATTGTCACCTCCAGCTCGTTCTCCAAACGCAGCCTTGATGACAGCCCGGACTACGCCTACGGGCGGGTCGGCAACCCTACCCGCCATGCCTACGAAACCTGCATTGCCCAGCTGGAGCGCGGTCATGGTGCGGTAGCCTGCGCCTCTGGCATGGCCGCCACCGCCACCGTGCTTGATCTCCTGCCCAAGGACTCACACGTGATCGTGATGGCTGGCGTCTATGGTGGCACCTTCCGCCTGATGCAGGACTATCGCAGCAAGACCTCCGGGTTGAACGCCAGCTACGTCGACCTCAACGACCTTGAGGCACTGGCTACCAGCCGTCGCGACAACACTCGCCTGATCTGGATCGAGACCCCAACCAACCCACTGCTGCAACTGGTGGACATCCAGCGCGTAACCGACTTTGCCCGCGACCACGGCATCCTGACCTGCGTCGACAACACCTTCTGCTCGCCCTGGAACCAGCGCCCGATCGAGTTTGGCGTCGACCTGGTGATGCACTCGGCGAGTAAATACATCGGCGGCCACTCCGACCTGATCGGCGGTGTGGTGGTGGCGGCCGATGAGCAACTGTTCGCCCGTCTGCGCGCCATCAGCATGGCCATCGGTGCGGTCCAGGGTCCGTTCGACTGCTACCTGGCCCTGCGCGGACTAAAGACACTCGACGTACGGATGGAGCGTCAGTGCAGCAATGCGGCGCAGATCGCGCGTTTCCTCAGCACCCACCCACTAGTTGAGGAAGTGTTCTACCCAGGGCTGGAAAGCCATCCGCAGCACGCACTGTGCAACAGCCAGATGCGCTCTGGCGGCGCGGTGGTCTCGCTGAAGCTTGCGGCCGACCGCAAGGCGATGGCCCCGTTCATTGAGCAACTGTCGATCTTTGTCCTGGCCGATTCTCTGGGTGGGGTGGAAAGCATGATCAACCACTCCTACAGCATGTCGCACAACTCCTTGAGCCATGAACAGAAAGTCAGCCTCGGCATCAGCGAAAACCTGGTCCGGCTCTCCATCGGCCTGGAGCACGTCGACGACCTGATCGCCGACTTGAATGCAGGCTTTGAGCGACTGCGTACTGATTCGGCCGAATAACTTATACCCATGTCAACAAGAGGTACCTCGAAGTTCGCTCCACCCAATGCTGACTAAAACTGGAATGTTTTTTCACAATAATAAGGTCAATAAAATGCAGACAAACCGCGTAGTCAAAACCCACTGGAAAACTGCAGTGCTGGCCCTGGCCCTAGCCCTGGCAACTAGCGTTTCGGCATCAGCCGACCAACTCAGCGATATCAAGCAAAAGGGGGAGTTAGTCTGTGGCGTACTCGGCACCGACGAGCCGTTCAGCTTCATGAAGAACCCGGCAACTCGTGAAATCGAGGGTTACGACGTGGATCTTTGCACTGCCATCGCCGCGGACCTCGGGGTCAAACCAGTGGTGAAACAACTGGCGAACACTGCACGTATCCCCGAACTGCAGCAAGGTCGCATTGACCTCCTGGCCGCCTCCCTGACCCATAGCAAGGAGCGTGAGGCGTTGATCAACTTCTCGCTCTCGACCTTCATCACCGGGCAGAAGGTGATGGTCAAGGCGGACAGTGGCATCGATCAACTGGACCAACTGGAAGGCAAGAAGATCCTGACGATCAAGGGCACCACGATGGAGCAGAGTGTCCGCTCGAAGCTCCCCACCGCCCAGATCGTCTCGTTCGACAGCAATCCTCAGGCCTTGCTCGCCCTGCAACAGGGCAAAGGTCTGGCTTATGCCAACGACGAGACTTCCTTGGCCGGAAATTTCGCCAAGCTCGGTGATGCGGCCAAAGACTATCGGATACTCCCGCAGAACTTGTCGACCGAGCACTTGGCGTTGGGCCTGAAGAAAGGCGAGCCGGCCTTCCAGGAGCAGGTAAACAAGACCCTACGTCACCTGGAGTCTTCCGGTGAGGCCGAGAAACTGTTCACCAAATGGTTTGGTCCAGACTCCAACATGAAGTTCGCCAGCCGATCGTTCAAGATCGAAACCGACAACATCAACTGACTTGTTGGAGGCCCGGCTTCGGCCGGGCCATGGGCCCCTTTTATGAATACGTTTGATTTGTCGATCGTACTGTCCGGGCAGTATCACGAATGGCTGGTCAGTGGTTTCCTGCTGTCCATCCAACTCGCCCTGATCACATTGGTCATTGCTCTGCCGCTGGCGATCGTCCTGGCGGTCTTGCGGCTCGCCCCTTTCGCGCCGCTACGCGGCATCTCGATCATCTACGTGGAAGCGATCCGTAACGTTCCGTTGCTGGCGCACATGCTGTTCTGGTATTTCGGCGCACCGGAACTGCTGCCGGCCGGTATCAAGGCCTGGATTTACCAGCACAACATCGAGGCGGTCAGTGCGGTCATCGCCTTGGTGCTCTACACCGCCGCGTATATGGCCGAGGACATCCGCAGCGGTCTACGCGCCATTCCCAAGGAGCAAATGGAAGCCGGTCGCACCCTCGGTTTCGGCTTTATCAGCACCATGCGTCTGGTGATCCTCCCGCAGTCGCTGCGGGTGACCGTGCCACCGCTGATCAGCCAGACGCTGAACCTGTGGAAGAACACCAGCATCGCCATGGTGATCGGCGTCGCTGAAATGATGTATCAGGCCCAGCAAGTGGAAAGCGCCACCTTCCGGGGCTTCGAGTCGTTCGCCGTGACCACCGCAGGTTATGTCAGCGTCTCGATCGTCATCACCCTGCTGTCCAGTTGGTACCAGCAACGCTATCCCGTACGGAGTGCCTGAGATGCTCGATATCATCCAAACCTATGGGCTGTACTACCTGATCGGCCAGTACCCGAACGGCCCTCTGGGCGGTCTGTTAATGACCCTGATCCTGGCCGCGTCGGCCTTGGTGCTGGCATTTCCAGTCGGCGTAGTGCTGGCGCTGTGCCGCATCAGTCCGTTCGCCATTTTACGCGTGCCGGTCACCGGGATGGTGTATGTACTGCGCGGCACTCCGTTGTTGATGGTGATCTTCTGGGCCTATTTCCTCCTGCCAACCCTGACCGGTCAACGCACCGATCAATTCGGCACCATGCTCGTCGCCCTGGTGATTTTCGATGGGGTCTACCTGGCCGAAATCATCCGCGCCGGGATTCTCGGATTGCCCCGTGGGCAGATGGAAAGCTCCCGATCACTCGGCTTCTCGTACCTGTCCACGATGCTGTTGGTAATCCTGCCCCAGGCCTTTCGCAACATGCTGCCCTCGCTGGTGAACCAGTTCGTCTCCACCATCAAGGAGACCTCGCTGGGCTACATCATCAGCCTCTCCGAAGTGTCGTTTGTCGCTTCGCAGATCAGCGCTCAGCTGCCGACCAAACCGATCGAGATCTATGCACTCCTCGGCCTCACTTACTTCGTCATGTGCTTCAGCCTGTCGCGCTTCGCCTACTGGCTTGAAAAGCATCTCGCCGTCCGTTCTGCAAAGGTTTAATCCCATGATCAAACTAGAAAACGTTAACAAGTGGTACGGCAGCTATCATGCGCTGGCTGACATCAACGAAACCGTGGCCAAAGGCGAGGTGGTGGTGGTCTGCGGCCCGTCGGGCTCCGGCAAGTCGACGATGATTCGTACCCTCAACCGGCTGGAAGCCATTCAGAATGGCAACATTTTCATCGACGGTGTGGACATCCATGCGCGCTCCGTCAGTGTGAACGCTCTGCGCAGCCGGATCGGCTTCGTGTTCCAGCAGTTCAACCTGTTCCCGCACCTCACCGTGTTGCAAAACTGCACCTTGGCACCGCGGCGCTTGCGCAAGCTGCCCGCCAAAGAAGCGAACGACCTGGCCATGAGCCTGCTGGAGCGCGTCGGTCTGGCCCACAAGGCCGGCGCCTATCCCGGTGAGCTTTCGGGCGGCCAGCAACAGCGCGTGGCCATCGCCAGGGCACTGGCCATGAACCCACCGGTGATGCTGTTCGATGAGCCCACCTCCGCGCTGGATCCGGAGATGGTCGGCGAGGTGCTGCAAGCGATGAAAGGCCTGGCCAAGGAAGGCATGACCATGGTCTGCGTCACTCACGAGATGGGCTTCGCCCGCGAAGTGGCTGATCGGGTGATTTTCATGGATCAGGGACGGGTGCTCGAACGCGCGACGCCCGAGTCGTTCTTCCTGACCCCGGAACACCCTCGCGCGCAGCGATTCCTGTCCGATATTCGCTCGCCAATGGCCGGGGGCGGGATATCGCTGGCGTCTTGAATGGACTGCAGCAGTGCGACTCAACCGCCGCGCTGCTGTACGTTGCCGGCAGTACTGACCCAGACGATCTGTGCGTGGAAAAATGACGATGCCGTTTAACGTTGAACCTGTCTTCGACCCCGAGAGCTGCACCTACAGCTATCTGCTCAGCGACTCGCTGACTCAGCGCTGCGCAATCATCGACCCGGTGCTTGACTACGACACCGCCGCGGCGCGCATCTCGTACGTCAGTGCCGATCGCCTGATCGAGCAGGTGCGCGCCAACGGGCTTACGCTCGAGTGGATACTGGAAACTCACGTGCATGCCGACCACCTCTCGGCCGCCCGCTATCTGCAAGAGCACCTGGGCGGGCAAATTGGCATTGGCGATCGTATTCCCCAGGTGCAGGACACCTTTGCCAAGCTGTTCGACGCCGAAGAAGGGTTCAAGGTCGACGGCAGTCAGTTCGACCGCTTGTTTGCCGACGGCGAAACATTTCACATCGGCTCACTGTCCGTCGTTGTACTGCACACCCCCGGCCATACGCCGGCTTGCGTGAGCTACCTGATCGAAGATGCGGCGTTCGTTGGCGACACCCTGTTTATGCCCGACTGTGGCACCGCCCGCTGCGACTTTCCCGGTGGCGACGCTCACCAGTTGTACCGTTCGATTAACCGGCTGTTCGCGCTGCCAGGTAATACCCGTCTGTTCATGTGTCACGACTACAAATCCCCCGTGCGCGACCACTATGGCTACCAGACCACTGTGGCCGAAGAACGCGCACACAACATCCATGTCGGCCAAGGCATCGGCGAGGCTGATTTTGTTGCCTTGCGCGCAGCGCGCGACAAAACCCTGGGCCAGCCCAGGCTGCTGCTGCCGTCAGTACAGATCAACATGCGGGCCGGCGAGACACCTGCGGCGAAGGCCAACGGCATCCGCTACCTGAAGATTCCGCTCAATGTGTTCTGAACAGCTTTATTGAGTTCAGGCAGAGCCACATGGATAACCTCTTTTAAGAGTCGAGTCGGCATGCAAGTCACTACCCACAGCAAAGACTTTTCAACATCCGGTCAAATAACCCCGGAAGATCTGCACGAAGCCGCCAAGCTCGGGTTTCGCTCCATCATCTGTAACCGACCGGATAATGAAGGTGGCGCGGATCAACCGGCCAGCGCGATCATTCAAACTGAAGCCAACCGGCTAGGCCTCGAATTTGCCTATTTTCCGGTTCAGCCCAGTGCCATCAGCGACACTGACGTACAAGATTTTGGCTGGCTGCTGGACAGCTTGCCAGCACCGGTATTGGCATTTTGCCGCACCGGTAATCGCTCAACCACGCTCTACCAAAAGGCGTCTACGAGTGTCAATCGCAACAAAGYCGCCGGCGATCTCCCTGAAATTACTGCCGACATCCTGATCATTGGGGGTGGGTCGGCGGGCATCGGGGTCGCAGCCAGTCTGCTCAAGCGGGCTTCCGACCTGCGGATCACACTGATCGAACCCAATGACCAACACTACTACCAACCGGCCTGGACGCTGGTCGGCGGTGGCGCGTATGACGTGCGCAAGACCGTCAGGCCCATGTCGCACGTCATTCCGCGCGGCGCCACCTGGATCAAGGCCGCGGTGGTCGAGGTCCTGCCCGACAACAAGCGTCTGACGCTGAGCAATGGTCAACGCGTCGCCTATCAGCACCTCATTGTCTGCCCGGGACTGAGGCTGGCCTGGGAGCACATCGAAGGGCTGGAAGAAACTCTGGGCAAGCATGGGGTGACGTCCAACTATCGCTATGATCTTTGCACCTACACCTGGCAGCTGGTGCAGGGGCTACACCGCGGCAAAACGCTGTTTTCCCAGCCCGCCATGCCAATCAAATGTGCCGGTGCTCCGCAAAAAGCCCTGTACTTGTCCTGCGATCACTGGCAAAAATCAGGTGTTTTGCAGGGCATGGATGTCGAGTTCAATCTCGCCGGTGCCACCTTGTTCGGAGTGGCGCCCTTCATCCCCGCACTGATGAAGTACATCGAGAAGTATCAGGCGCAGTTGGTGTTCGGCTCTAACCTGGTCAAAGTCGACGGCCCGAGCAAAACCGCCTGGTTCGAAAGCCGGGACGCACACGGCACTCTCGTTCGGCAAGCCAAGCGCTTCGACATGCTCCATGTGGTGCCGCCACAGGTAGCCCCCGAGTTCATTCGCTCAAGCCCCCTGGCGGACTCCGCCGGCTGGTGCGAGGTAGATCCGGGAACCCTACAACACAGCCGTTATCCGGACGTCTTCGCGCTGGGTGATATCTGCTCCACCAGCAACGCCAAAACCGCCGCTGCCGCCCGCAAACAAATCGTCGTCGTGACCGAGAACCTCCTGGCCTTGCGCCGTCATCAGCCCATGCCGCTGCGCTACGATGGCTACGGGTCGTGCCCACTGACAGTCGAAAAAGGCAAAGTCGTGCTGGCCGAGTTCGGCTACGGCGGGAAACTGCTCCCCTCCTTCCCCTTGGACCCGACGGTTGCCCGGCGGTCCGCCTGGTTCCTGAAAGCCAGATTTTTACCCTGGTTTTACTGGAATGGCATGCTCAAAGGCCGTGAGTGGCTGACGAGCGTCTCCAAGTCTGAGTGAGGGACGAGCATGCTTTTAGGTGCAACGTTCGGAATAGCCATCGGCATCATTCTTGGCCTTACCGGTGCAGGGGGCGGCATTCTAGCCATACCGGCGCTGGTGATCGGGCTGGGCTGGACCATGACGCAATCGACACCCGTTGCGCTGTTCGCCGTCAGCGCTGCGGCCGCAGTCGGGGCCGTGGATGGCCTCAGAAAAGGCCTTGTCCGTTATCGTGCAGCCGTGCTGATGGCGTTATTGGGGGCCGTCTTCTCGCCGCTGGGCGTGTTCGTTGCCCATTCGCTACCCAATACCGTATTGATCTCGCTGTTCAGCGGGGTGATGGTCATTGTGGCGATTCGTATGGCTCGACAGGCGTGCGGCAACCCGCCTAAACACGCAGGCGATGAACAGCCCTGGCAACACAAAAACTGCATGCTCAACCCGCAGACCGGCCGACTGCGCTGGACCCTGGAATGCTCAACCACCCTGGCCGTCGTCGGCTCAGTATCAGGGCTGCTCACGGGGATGCTCGGCGTTGGTGGAGGATTCTTGATCGTACCGGCGTTTCAACAGCTTTCAGACATCAAGATGCATGGAATCGTATCTACCTCGCTGATGGCCATTGCCCTGATCTCCGCCACTGCAGTGGCGGGCGCTATTCACGCAGGTGCCCACATAACGGTGACCGGTGGCGTGTTTATCGCCGCCAGTGTCGGCGGGATGTTGTTGGGCAGAATGCTCTCCCCGAGGATTCCTGCCAAAGCGATACAACTCTGTTTTTCCGCGGTATGCATGGGGGTGGCCAGCTACCTGATACTCAAAACATGGATGTAGAAATCCGCCGGAGTGAGCCCGGTTCAGCCCCTTAAGGCGTTCGAGTGTTGAACAGAAAAACCAAATAACTGCTCTTTCCAACAGGTTGCCGCCCCCTATAAACGGATGGCACCATGTTCAAAGTATTAAAGGCAACGGCTACGCCCAAGCCACCACCCTGCTGTCCACCAATTGGCTCAGCTCGCTCAGCGCCCTCGCACGCTCGAGCTGAGCGTGCGACGCACTGGGCCATGACTTCCGCAAGGTGTACCTGACGATCAAGCAGGCGGAGTACCGTCAATTCATGGTTGAGATGGGCGAGCAGGATTGGCGCTACTACCTCAACCAAGCTCGACAGATAGAGTCGTCCTCGCTCATCGAAATCTGTGGTTGCTGCAATTGAGCAACATGCTTTCAATTGCATCGAAACGCGCCGCCGATCACTTCACAGACCGAGGGTTGAATGTTCCCCTTGAGTTAAAACTCGTTACCCTTGACGCTTTGAGCATGTGACTGGCGAGAATTGCAGGTCGTGGATTTGGGTGATCGACGCGCTCGACAAGTCTGCGTGACGCAGCAACCAATGGAACCGATTTTCCGGATGCGCGTTGAAGGGGGAGCAATTGTCCAAAATGTAAAGCCTGCCGATCAGCACACGGGTTGAAACGGCATCTTGTGCACAGCCGGGGGGATGTGAGCAGGCTGAGGTCAGTAGAGGTGACTGTATCAGAAGTTTAGATACAGTCCCACTCTGCACTTTCAGTCAGGTCGCGGCAGTCTGCTCAAAGCTGTAACCACCTTAGAAGAACGCTTGCAGGCCAGTCTGAGCGCGCCCGAGAATCAGCGCATGGACATCGTGAGTGCCTTCGTAGGTGTTGACCACCTCCAGGTTGACCAGATGGCGGGCCACGCCAAATTCATCACTGATGCCGTTACCGCCCAACATGTCCCGCGCCAGGCGCGCGATGTCCAGCGACTTGCCACAGCTGTTGCGCTTCATGATCGAGGTAATTTCGACCGCGGCGGTGCCTTCGTCCTTCATCCGCCCCAGACGCAGGCAACCTTGCAGGGCCAGGGTGATTTCGGTCTGCATGTCCGCCAGTTTTTTCTGGATCAATTGGTTGGCAGCCAACGGTCGACCAAACTGGTGGCGATCCAGCACGTACTGGCGCGCGGTGTGCCAGCAATCTTCGGCTGCACCCAGGGCGCCCCAAGCGATGCCATAACGCGCCGAGTTCAGGCAGGTGAACGGGCCGCGCAGACCACGCACTTCAGGGAAGGCGTTCTCTTCAGGGCAGAACACATTGTCCATGACGATTTCGCCAGTAATCGACGCACGCAGGCCGACTTTGCCATGGATAACTGGTGCACTCAGGCCCTCCCAGCCCTTCTCCAGGACAAAGCCGCGAATCTGCCCTTCATCGTCCTTGGCCCAGACCACGAAGACATCGGCAATCGGGCTGTTGGTGATCCACATCTTGCTGCCGGTCAGGCGATAGCCGCCGTCGACTTTTCTCGCGCGGGTGATCATCGAGCCCGGGTCAGAGCCATGGTTAGGCTCGGTCAGACCGAAGCAGCCGATGTAATGACCGCTGGCCAGTTTCGGCAGGTACTTTTGCTTGGTGGCTTCGTTGCCGAACTCATTGATCGGTACCATCACCAGGGATGACTGCACGCTCATCATCGAGCGGTAACCTGAGTCCACCCGCTCGACCTCGCGGGCGATCAAGCCGTAGCACACATAGTTCAGGCCACTGCCACCGTAGGTTTCGGGAATGGTCGCGCCGAGTAGACCGGTCTCGCCCATCTCGCGGAAGATCGCCGGGTCCGTCTGCTCGTGACGAAAAGCCTCCAGCACCCGTGGCGCCAGCTTGTCGGCGGCGAACTGCTGGGCGCTGTCGCGGACCATGCGCTCTTCTTCGCTCAGTTGCTGATCCAGCAGCAGCGGGTCGATCCAGTTGAAGCTTGCCTTGTTGCCCATGGGAATTTCTCCGGGTTGGTTCTTGTTATGTTGTCAGTCGAGGCGCTCGATCACGCAGGCGATACCCTGCCCCAGGCCAATACACAGGCTGACCAGGGCGAAGCGACCTTTACTACGTTCCAGCTGACGCACCGCGCTGTAAGCCAGGCGAGCACCGGAGGCACCGAGCGGATGACCAATGGCAATGGCGCCACCATTGGGGTTCAAGCGTGGATCATCGAAGGCCAGGCCAAGTTGCTTGGCACAGCCGAGTACTTGCGAGGCAAACGCCTCGTTGATTTCGATCAGGTCCATGTCCGCCAGGCTCAAGCCTGCTCGCTGCAAGGCCTTGGTGCAGGCAGGCACCGGACCGAGGCCCATCAGGCGCGGCTCGACACCCGCTACCGCGCCGGCCAGGATGCGCGCGCGAGGCCTGAAACCGGCCTTCTCGCCAATGGCACGCGAGCCAATCAGCAGCGCAGCCGCGCCATCGTTGATGCCCGAGGCGTTGCCTGGGGTGACAACGCCGCCGTCAAACAGTGGTTGCAGGCCCGACAGTGCCTCGAAGTTACTTTGCGGACGCGGATGCTCGTCACGGTCGACGATCTTCGGTGGCTGCTTGCGCCCTTGCGCTACCTCGATCGGCAGGATTTCACCAGCCTGGAATCCATCCCGCACTGCTGCGTCGAACAGTGCCTGACTGCGAGCGGCATAGATGTCGGCTTCTTCGCGAGTGATGCCCAGTTCATGAGCGACGTTGTCCGCTGTTTTCGGCATCGAATCGGCACCGAACCCGGACTCTACCTTCGGGTTGGGAAAGCGTGCGCCGAGGGTGCTGTCGTACACCTGAAAGTCGCGCGACCAGGCGCTTTGCGCCTTGGCCACCACGAACGGCGCACGACTCATGCTCTCAACGCCACCCGCAATAAACAGCTCGCCTTCGCCGGTACGTACGGCGCGAGCAGCATCCAGCACGGCGGCCAGGCCGGAGCCGCAGAGACGATTGACAGTCAAACCGCCAACGGCCGTCGGCAGCCCGGACAGCAGCGCAACATGACGCGCCAGGTTGCGCCCGTCCTCACCTGCCTGACTGCTGCAGCCGGCGATCAGGTCTTCATAGTCCTGCGCCTCGAACGGGTTACGCGCCACCAGGGCACGCACCACACCGGCCAGCAGGTCATCGGGGCGCACACCGGCCAGGGCACCGGCATGGCGACCGAACGGCGAACGCAGACCATCGTAGATATAGGCTGTCATGCTCAATCCTCGGCAGTGGTCAGGGGCAGGCCGAGCTGGACCCGGCGCCGCAGCCAGGGGCTGATCCGATAGCGCGGCTCCTGATACAGCTCATGCAATTGGTGCAGGATCTGCTGGATCTGCAATGCACCGTAGTGATCACCAAAAGCCAACGGACCATGGGGGTAACCGAGGGCTAACTGCACCGCACGGTCCAGAGTGGCCGGCTCGGCGATACGACGCTGGGCAATCTCGCAGCCCAGATTGACGATCCCAGCGAGCACACGCTGGGCGATGAAGCCCGGCGAGTCATTGATGACTTCCACCGGCACACCATCGGCGCCCAAGGCCTGGCGTGCTTGCGCCAGCACCTGTGCATCGAGCGCCGGTTGGCGCATCAGTACGCGACGCGTGTCAAAGCCGACGAAGGTTTCCAACGCCAGGCTGCGTCGCGGCGCAAGTCGCTTACGGGCGATCACGCTGCTGGCATCCTCGCCCAGCGGCGTCACCAGGCAGATGGCGGTCGCACTGGGTTGATCGCCCTGCTCCAGCACCACGCCGGCAACGGACAGCACCGCGGCGATCCGCTCGCGGATGGCCGAGTTGCCGCAGTCCAACCAGAACGGCTGGGTGATGGCCACCTGCGGCAGCGCCTGCTGCGCTTCCTCGACCACGCTACCGTCCTGGTAGCGATAGAAACCCTGCCCTGTTTTGCGCCCCAGTAAGCCACTGGCCAGACGGGGGGGCACCATCGCCGACGGGGTGTAGCGCGGGTCCTGATAAAACTGCGTGTGTATCGACTCCATCACCGCATGGGAGATGTCGAGGCCTACCAGGTCGAACAACTCGAACGGCCCCATGCGAAAGCCGAGGCTGTCCTTGAGGATGCGATCGATTTGCGCCGGGGTGGCGATCCCTTCGCCCAGGATACGCAACGCCTCCGGACCGAAGGCCCGCCCGGCGTGATTGACCAGGAAGCCTGGTGAGTCGGGGGTCGTCGCGGCAAAATGACCGGCACGCCCGGCCAACGTCGCCAGGCGCTCGACCACCTTCGGGTCGGTCAGCTCGCCGCGCACCACTTCGACGATTCTCATCAGTGGCACCGGGTTGAAAAAATGAAACCCGGCCACCCGCTCAGGATGTCGGCAGGCACTGGCAATCAGGCTCACCGACAAGGAGGAGGTGTTGGTCGCCAGCACCGCGTCGACCCTGACCACTTGCTCCAACGCACGGAACAACCCCTGCTTGGCCTCGAGGTTCTCAACGATCGCCTCGATCAATAAATCACAATCGGCAAGAGCCTCAAGGCTATTGGCCGCGCGCATGCAAGACAGTGCGCTGGCCAGCGCTTCACTGCTCAACTTGCCCTTGGCTGCGGAACGCTCAAGCAACTCCCGATTGGCTTTTAGCGCCTCCTCCGTCGCTTCGCTGCGGCTGTCATACAGCAACACCGGAACGCCTGCGGTGGCGAACAACTGAGCGATCCCCCGGCCCATCGCGCCGCTGCCGATTACACCGATTTGTTTGAACGTATCCACAAGCACCTCCTCAGATCGCCCGCTCCAGTTCCGGCACGGCGTCGAACAGATCCGCCACCAGGCCGTAGTCGGCCACTTGGAAGATCGGCGCCTCTTCGTCCTTGTTGATCGCAACGATCACTTTAGAATCCTTCATGCCGGCCAGATGCTGGATGGCGCCGGAGATGCCCACCGCGATGTACAGCTGCGGCGCGACGATCTTGCCGGTCTGGCCGACCTGCATGTCGTTCGGCACAAAACCGGCATCGACGGCAGCACGCGACGCCCCCACGCCCGCGCCGAGCTTGTCGGCCAGCGCATAGAGGTGTTTGAAATTGTCGCCGTTCTGCATGCCACGGCCACCCGAAACGACGATCTTCGCAGTGGTCAGCTCCGGGCGATCGGACTTGGCCAGCTCTTCACTGACGAAAGCCGACTGACTGCTGTCGATGACTATGGCGAGAGCTTCGATGACGGCTTTGCCACCTTCGGCGGCAGAGGCGTCAAACCCGGTACCGCGCACGGTGATCACCGTTACGGCGGCAGACGACTGCACCGTCGCGATGGCGTTGCCCGCATAGATCGGGCGTTTGAAGGTATCGGCGCTTTCGACCGCAATAATCTCCGAGATCTGGTCGACATCCAGTTGCGCAGCAACCCGCGGCAGGATGTTCTTACCATTACTGGTCGCGGCAGCCAGGATGTGGCTGTAACTATCAGCCCCGGCTTCTTGAACAAGCGCGACTATCAAAGGCGCGACGTTTTCCGGCAACTGGTGAGCGTAGGCAGCGTTATCGGCCAGCAGCACTTTAGCCACGCCAGCGACTTTCGCCGCCGCTTCAGCCACGACGCCAGCGCCCTGACCTGCGACCAGCACATGAATGTCGCCACCGATCTGCTGCGCTGCGGTCACGGTATTGAGGGTAGCGGCCGCCAGTGCTGCGTTGGTGTGTTCAGCGATAACCAGGATAGCCATTCAGATCACCTTCGCTTCGTTCTTGAGTTTTTCGACCAGTTCGGCCACCGACTTGACCTTGATCCCGGCACTACGCGCGGCCGGTGCCTCGACTTTCAGGGTCAGCACGGTGCAGGCGCAGCTGATGCCCAGGGCGCTCGGCGTGAGCACCTCCAGCGGCTTCTTCTTGGCCTTCATGATGTTGGGTAGCGATGCGTAGCGCGGCTCGTTCAAACGCAGGTCGGTGGTGACGATGGCCGGCAGTTTCAGGGCGACCGTCTGTGCGCCGCCGTCTATTTCGCGGGTCACCGCAACGCTGTCGCCGCTGATGGCGACTTTTGAGGCGAACGTGCCCTGACCGTAACCGCTCAATGCAGCGAGCATCTGGCCGGTCTGGTTGTTGTCGCTGTCGATGGACTGTTTGCCAAGGATCACCAACTGCGGCTGCTCCTTGTCGACAACGGCCTTCAACAGTTTGGCAACGGTCAGGGAGCCCAGGTCTTCGCCGGCATCGACCAGGATGGCACGGTCGGCACCCAGTGCCAGGGCCGTGCGCAGCTGCTCCTGTGCCGCACTGCTACCAATGCTGATGACCACAACCTCAGTGGCAATGCCTTGTTCTTTAAGGCGCACCGCTTCTTCCACGGCAATTTCGCAGAAGGGGTTCATCGCCATCTTGACGTTAGCAAGGTCAACGCCGGAGCTGTCCACCTTGACGCGGACCTTGACGTTGAAATCAACCACACGCTTTACCGCAACCAGTACTTTCATAGTGTGTTCCCGTGTTAGTGCAGTGATGGATCAGGCGCTGTGCAGTAGCTCGGCGTAGGCCTGCAAATGATGATCGTCATCGCCCAATTGGTGACCCAGCATCACCAACCTCTTGGCGTGATGGGCCAAGTTGTATTCCCAGGTCATTCCGATACCGCCGTGCAACTGGATCGCTTGCTCGGCGATCAGGCGTGCGGCGCGGACCACCACGAATTTGGCAGCGGCCAGTTGCCGGCTGCGTTCATCGCTATCGGCCTGGTCGGCCACGCAGGCAGCAAGGATCGCCATCGAGGTGGCCATTTCCAGCTCGCCGCGCATGTCGGCCATGCGGTGCTGCAACACCTGGAATTTGCCGATTGGCGCACCGAACTGCTTGCGCGTCTTGAGGTATTCGAGGGTCAGGCGAAAAGCTTCCTGCATGCCACCGACGGCCTCGGCGCACTGCCCGGCAATGGCGCGGCCCTGCTGATAACGCAAGGCCGGCAAGACCTCGCCGACGTTACCGAGCAAAGCGCCCCTGCCCACAAAGACATCATCCAGGATCAAGTCGCTGGCACGCGGGCCATCGATGCAGGGGTAATCGTGACGCTGCAACCCATAAGCTTGCGCCTCGACCAGAAACACGCTGATGCCGTGTTCGCAACATGCATCACCGCTAGTGCGCGCCGACACCAGGATCAACCCCGCATTGGCAGCACCCACCACGCAGATCTTGCGCCCGGACAGACACCAGCCACCCTCGACCGGGCGCGCCTGGGTGTGCACATCGTGCAGTTGGTAGTGGCTTTGCAGTTCTTCCAGCGCCACGGCCAGTTGCAAAGAACCTTCGGCCACTTGCGGCAGCAGGTCCGCCTGCTGGCTGGCATCGCCCAGTTGCTGTAGCAGACCGGCCGCGTGAATCTGCGATTGCAGGAACGGCTCCAGGCATAGGTTGCGACCGAGCTCGGTCATGATCAGCATGTTGTCCACGCCGCTGCCACCGAAGCCGCCATGTTCCTGGGCAATCGGCACCGAACAAAGGCCCAGTTCAGCCATCTGGCTCCAGAATGCCGGGCTCATGCCGGCTTCGCTGTGGTAGTAGCCTTCGCGGGCTTCGAAGCTGTAGTGATCGCGGGCCAGTCGGGCCACGGTGTCCTGCAGCATCTGCTGCTCGGAGCTGAGTGTGAAGTCCATTGCGTACCTCCTTAAAGCTCAAGAATCATCTTGGCGATGATGTTCTTTTGAATTTCATTGGAGCCGCCGTAGATAGACAGCTTGCGCAGGTTGAAATACTGACTGGCGGGGGCCGCGCTGTAATCGCTGTGCAGCGGGGTGCCTGTGAAGTCGTCGTGCAGTTCCGTCTCGACAAAAGGCAACGCCTTGACGCCAAGCGCTTTACGCAGCAAGTGGCTGATGGCCTGGCGAATTTCCGAACCCTTGATCTTCAGGATCGAGCTTTCGGCACCGGGCACACCGCCGGCCTGGGCTGCGGCGAGGATGCGCAAGGTGCTCATCTCGATCGCCAGCAGCTGAATCTCCACCTCGGCGACCTGCAAGCGAAACTGCGGGTCCTCCAGCAACGGCCGACCATTGCGCAGTTCCTGCAGGGCGACCTGCTTGAGATGCGCCAGTGCGGCTTTGGACTGGCCGATGCCGGCCTGCCCGGTGCGCTCGTGGGTCAGCAGGTACTTGGCACAGGTCCAGCCCTGATTTTCCTCACCTACAAGGTTTTCCACCGGCACGCGCACGGTGTCGAAGAACACTTCGTTGACTTCGTGCTCGCCTTCAAGGGTGATGATCGGGCGCACGCTGATGCCGGGCGTGGTCATGTCGATCAGCAGGAAGGAAATGCCCCGCTGCTGCTGGGCTTCACTGTCAGTGCGCACCAGGCAGAAAATCATGTTGGCGYGCTGACCCAGGGTGGTCCAGGTTTTCTGGCCGTTGACCACATAGTGGTCGCCCTCACGCACAGCGCGGGTCTTGAGGCTGGCCAGGTCCGAGCCTGCGCCCGGTTCGGAATAGCCCTGGCACCACCAGTCTTCGCCCGACAGAATCCTCGGCAAGTAATGCGCCTGCTGCGCCGGGCTGCCGAATTTCATGATCACCGGTGCAACCATGTTGACGCCGAAGGAGATCAGGCGCGGCGCACCGAAGGCTGCGCACTCCTCCTCGAAAATGTGTTTTTGCACCACGCCCCAACCGGTGCCACCAAAGGCCACCGGCCAATTGGCCGCGTACCAGCCGCGGCGGGCGAGGATGCGCTGCCAGCGTTGGTGGTCGTCCTTGCTCAAACGCTTGCCCAAGCGAACTTTGCTGGCGATGTCTGCTGGCAGCGCGTCACGAAGAAAGGCTCGCACCTCAGCGCGGAACTCAACCTCGGCAGGTGTGTAGTGGATGTCCATGCAAAGTCCTCTATCGATGGTCAGGCCAACCCCAGGCTGGCCTCGGGTTCAGCCTTGGCGTTTCTTGGCCGCCTGGCGCCGGGCAAAGAAGTCTTCGATCAGAGCCGCGCGCTGGGGCGATGCCATGCATTCGAGAAACAGTGCGCGCTCGCGCTGCAAGCCTTCGATCAATGGCATTTGGATCGCTGCTTCGACTGCAGCAAGGCAGCGCGGCGTCGAGAAAGAATCAGGTTGGGTTCGGCAGATTTCGCTGCGCCGGGCCGCAATCAATGCGCTCGCCTCGGCAGGCGCCGTTGGCACCGTCATCTGGCCGACGCGCCGCACGGAAACCCGCTCGACCAACAGTTGCCGCGCATGCTGGAGGCCTGCGACCAGAGGCTCATCATCGAACAGTGCGTCTACAAGACCGAGCCACAGTGCCTGAGTTGCCTCGATCGGCTCACCGGTGATGATTATGTCGAGTGCATTTTCCACACCGACCAAACGCGGCAGGCGTTGGCTGCCGCCACCACCGGGCAACAGGCCCAGACGGGTTTCCGGCAGGCCGAGTCGGGAGGAGCTGTGAGCGATGCGGTAGTGACAGCCCAGCGCGATTTCCAGCCCCCCGCCCAGCACCGATCCGTGCAACACCGCCAGCGAAGGCTTGTTGCCGTTCTCTATGGCCATGGTCAGCGTTTGCAGGATTGGCGCCTGGGCAGGCTGGCCGAACTCGCGAATATCGGCGCCGGCAATAAAGGTCTTCCCGGCGCAATAGAGCATGATCAATTCGACCTGCTCGTCCCGTTCGGCTGCAATAAAAGCTTCCAGCAGCCCGGCGCGCACGGCATGGCCTAGGGCATTGACCGGTGGGTTGTCGACCCGGATCAAGGCCACGCCTTCCTCGCGGGTCATTTGCACGACTGAAGTCATTGGACTGTTCCTCTTGCTCTTCTTGTTTTTATGTTGCTTGCCAAGCGATCGCGCTTATCAGCGATGAGTCCACACCGGCTGGCGCTTCTGGGCGAAGGCCTGCATGCCCTCCTTCTGGTCTTGACTGGCGAAACTGGCGTGCATCAAACGGCGCTCGAACTGCACACCCTCGGCCAAGGTGGTTTCAAAGGCACGGTTAACCGCTTCTTTATTGAGTTTCACCGCAATGGCCGGATGAGCGGCAATTTGCGAGGCCACGACCAGGGCTTCAGCCAGCAGGTCAGCCAGGGGCACCACACGGCTGATCAAGCCGCAGCGCTCGGCCTCATCGACTTCCATGAAGCGCCCGGTCAGGCACAGGTCCATGGCCTTGGCTTTGCCGATGGCGCGGGTCAGGCGCTGGGTGCCGCCGGCACCGGGCAACGTGCCGACCTTGACTTCGGGCTGGCCGAAACGGGCGTTGTCGGCCGCAATGACCATGTCGCACATCATCGCCAGCTCGCAACCACCACCCAGCGCCAGGCCGGCAACCGCTGCAATCACCGGTTTGCGGCAGCGGGTGACGGTTTCCCAGTTGGCCGTGACGAAATCTTCCAGGTACACATCGGCAAAGCCCTTGAACTGCAATTCGCTGAGGTCGGCACCGGCCGCGAAGGCTTTGTCGTTGCCGGTAATGACCACGGCCCGAATCTGCTCATCGGCTTCGAAGGCCAGCAGCGCCTGGCCCAGCTCGGTCATCAAGGCGTCATTGAGGGCGTTATAGACAGTCGGGCGATTCAAACGGATCAGGCCGACGGCTGCACGCCGCTCGACAAGGATATTCAGGAAAACCATGTCACCTACCTCTTGTTGTCCGGGAATGCCTTCGAATATATCCACAGAAAAATATAAAGACAACATGTTGACATATTAATTTTGAAAGCCTTATCTTCAGCTCATCGAAAGGGCAATACCAGATCGTAAGAGAATAACAACTCCAACCCTTAAGAGTCGATATCTATAAATGAACACCTGGACAGGCACACCAGCAGATCGTCATCCAGAAACGTCCATCACCAGCACTAGTAGTGACATGATCATTACAGATTACTGGGATGAACAGCTTGCCCGAGGCGCAGACTGCCGCGCCCTGTCGAGCTACCAGGCTGGCGAGGACAACCCCGTCTCGTTTACCTACGGCGAACTGGATGCAGTGGTTACCCGCATGGGTACCGGCCTGGCCGCCCTGGGTGTGGAAAAAGGCAGCGTGGTGTCTTGCCAGTTGCCTAACGGCTGGCAGATGACGGCATTGTTCCTGRCCTGCGCCCGTATCGGTGCCGTGTTCAACCCACTGATGCCGATCTTCCGGGAACGCGAGCTGCGCTTCATGCTCGGCCATGCCCGCAGTCATCTGCTGGTCGTGCCCAAAAACTTCCGGGGGTTCGATTACGCCAGCATGGCTGAAGGCTTGCGCACCGATCTGCCGGAACTGCGCCATGTACTGGTAATAGGTGGCGACGGCGACAACAGCTTTGAACAGCAACTGCTCAATCGGGAATGGGAAAATAATGGCGATACTCAGGTTCTGTTCGCCGAGCGTCGCCCGCAAGCCGACGACATTGTCCAACTGCTGTTCACCTCCGGCACCACCGGTGAACCCAAGGGCGTGCTGCACACTTCCAGAACCCTGTTGAGCAATATCATTCCTTATGCCGAACGCCTGGAACTTGGCCACGAAGACATTATCTTCATGGCCTCGCCCATGGCGCATCAGACCGGCTTTCTCTACGGCATGCTGATGCCCATCTACCTCGGGGCGGCGGCGGTACTGCAAGACGTCTGGGATGCACGCACCGCCATCAGGATCGCTGCCGCCGAGCACCCCACCTTTACGATGGCCTCGACACCGTTTCTCGCCGATTTGATCGAACTCGCGCCGCAGAACGGCGATGCGCTGTCGAGCCTGCGTATTTTTGTTTCGGCCGGCGCCCCCATTCCGGAAAGCCTGGTGGAAAAGGCAGGCAAGAGCATCAACGCGAAAATCATCTCGGCCTGGGGCATGACTGAAACCGGCGCCTCGACCATGACACGTCCGCAGGATCATCCCGAGTGGGCCATCTACACCGACGGCGTGGCCCTGCCCCTGATGGAGGTGCAGGTGGTCGACGATGCCGGGATTGAAGTCCCTGCCGGCAGCGAAGGCCACCTTCAGGTCCGTGGCGCCAGTCTGTTCGTGGGTTACCTCAAGCGTCCCGATCTATACAGCGTCGATGCCCAGGGCTGGTTCGCCACCGGCGATCTGGCCCGCATGGATGCCCAGGGCTATATCCGCATCACCGGGCGAACCAAGGATGTGGTTATCCGGGGCGGCGAAAACATCCCGGTGGTGGAGGTGGAAAACCTGCTCTACAAGCACCTGGCCATTTCGGCAGTGGCCCTGGTTGGCTGCCCGGACGAGCGTCTTGGCGAGCGTGTCTGCGCCTACGTCACCTTGCATGACGGTTATACGGACCTGAGCCTCGATGACGCGGTGACCTTCCTGCTCGAACACAACCTGTCGCGCAACTACTTGCCCGAATACCTGGAAGTGCTGCCCGCCCTGCCCCGCACGCCCTCCGGAAAAATCCAGAAATTCAAGCTGCATGAGCGGGCCGCGAGCATTCGCATCGACCCGGCCAAGCGTCGCTGATCCACACATTCGAAACACGCAACTCAACTGACTTGGAGAATGCCCCTATGAAAGGCCTTAGTGGAAAAACCGTGATCATCACCGGTGGTGGCGGCGGCATCGGTCGCGCCGTCTGTCAGCGTTTCGCTGCCGAAGGGAGCCTGGTTGCCGTGCTTGATCGCGACAGTGCCGCGGCGCAAACCACCGTCGATCTGATCCGTGAAGCCGGTGGCAAAGCAGTCGCTTACGCCGCCGACATCGCCGAATACGCCGCCATCACCGAAACCGTGGCCGCCATCGAAAACGACTTGGGGGTACCGACGGTACTGGTCAACAACGCCGGTTTCGACCGTTTCATGCCGTTCCTCAAGACCGAGCCCAAGCTGTGGGAACAGTTGATTTCAATCAACCTGACCGGCGCCCTGAACATGCACCACGTGGTGCTGCCGAAAATGCTCGAGGCCGGTGGCGGCAAAGTCATCAACGTTGCCTCCGATGCCGCCCGCGTCGGCTCGTCGGGAGAGGCGGTTTACGCGGCCTGCAAGGCCGGCCTGGTGGGTTTGAGCAAAACTCTGGCGCGGGAACTGGCGACCAAGAACATCAATGTCAACGTGGTCTGCCCCGGTCCGACCGACACCGCGCTGCTCAAGAGCGTGGCCGAAACCTCCAGCAACCCGGAAAAGCTCCTGGAAGCCTTCAAGAATGCCGTGCCGATGCGTCGCCTCGGCCAACCGGAAGACTATCCAGGAATCATCGCCCTGCTCGCCAGCGACGATGCCAATTTCATCACCGGTCAAGTGATCAGCGTGTCCGGCGGCCTGACGATGGCTGGCTAAGCCAGGCGACACTCAAATGGGAGAGCATGCAATGAACTACGAAGACATCCTGTACCAAGAACTCAATGGCGTCGCAACCATCACCATCAACCGTCCCGAGCGCTACAACGCGTTTCGCGGCCAGACCTGCATGGAGCTGCTTGACGCTTTCAACCGCGCCGGCTGGAACAAGGAAATCGGCGTCATCGTCTTCACCGGCGCTGGCGACAAGGCGTTCTGCACCGGTGGCGACCAGGGCGCCCATGAAGGCCAATACGACGGTCGCGGCCTGATCGGCCTGCCGGTCGAAGAGCTGCAGAACCTGATCCGCGAAGTGCCCAAACCAGTGATCGCCCGGGTCAACGGCTTTGCCATCGGTGGCGGGCACGTGCTGCACGTGGTCTGCGACCTGAGCATCGCCTCCGACAAAGCCGTGTTCGGTCAGGTCGGCCCCAAGGTCGGCTCGGTCGATCCGGGTTACGGCACCGCCTACCTGTCGCGCCTGATCGGTGAAAAACGCGCCCGCGAGATCTGGTACCTGTGCCGCAAGTACAGTGCCCAACAAGCTCTGGATTGGGGCCTGGTCAATGCCGTGGTACCCCACGAACAGCTCGATGAAGAAGTACAGAAGTGGTGCGAGGAAATTCTCGAGAAGAGCCCGACCGCGCTGTCCATCGCCAAGCGCTCGTTCAATGCCGACAGCGCCAATATCGGCGGTATCGGCGGCCTGGGCATGCAGGCCCTGAGTCTGTACTACGACACTGAAGAGTCCAAGGAAGGCGTCGCCGCGTTCAAGGAAAAGCGCAAGCCCGAGTTCCGCAAATTCTACAAATGATCCCTGTGCCGGCAGCCATCCCGCTGCCGGCACAGCACCCGAATGGCCTGGAGAGCATCATGAATTTTGCATTCACAGAACAACAAAATGCCATCCGCGAAAGCGTTGCACGATTCAGCGCTGACGTACTCGCCCCCGGTTACCGCCAACGGGATCGCGATGGCCGCATCGAGCGCGAAGTCATTTCCCAGATGGGTGAAATGGGTCTGCTCGGCGGTGAACTGCCAGAAGAATTCGGCGGCAGCGGCCTGGACTGCGTCACCGCCGGCCTGATCATCGAAGAACTGGCCCGTGGTGACTTCAATGTAGCGTACATCCCACTGCTGACTTCGCTAAACGGACAAATCATCGCTCAGTACGCCGAATCCTCGCTGGCCCGGGAATGGCTGGGTGAAATGACCGCCGGGCGCAAGGTCGCCTGCATCGCCCTGACCGAACCCAGCGGCGGATCGGACGCCGCCAGCCTGCGCCTGAAGGCCGAACTCAAGGGCGACGTTTATGTGCTCAACGGTGAGAAAACGTCCATCTCCATGGCCGATCAGGCTGACGTCGCCGTGGTCTTCGCCCGCACCGGTACGGTAGAGCAACGCGCCAGTGGCATCAGCGCGTTCCTGGTCCCCATGAACCTGCCGGGTATCAGCACCACTCGCTTCGACGATGCCGGTGAGCGTGCCATTGGCCGCGGCTCGATCTTCTTCGACAACGTTGAGGTGCCGGTCAACCATCGCCTGGGTGATGAGAACAAGGGATTCAAACAGGTCATGCAAGGCTTCGACTACAGTCGCGCCCTGATCGGCCTGCAGTGCCTGGCCCTGGCCCAGCAATCGCTGGATGAAACCTGGCATTGGCTGACCGAGCGCAAGGCCTTCGGCCAAGCCTTATCTACCTTTCAGGGTTTGACCCACCCACTGGCAGAATTGCAGACCTACGTGCATGCTGCGCGCCTGCAGTGCTATTACGCCTTGTGGCTCAAGGATAATAAGCTGCCGCACAATGCCGAGGCGGCCATGAACAAATGGTGGGGACCGAAACTGGCGTTCGATGTGGTAAAGCAGTGTTTGCTGGCCCATGGACACACCGGATATGGCGAGGACCTGCCGTTCGCCCAGCGCTTGCGCGATGTACTTGGCCTGCAAATCGGTGACGGCACCGCGCAGATCATGAAAAATATCATCGCGCGCGAGTTTGTCCCTAGCTGATGCCCTGTCTGCTCCGCCAGGCCAGGCGCTCATACAATCGCGCTCGCCCTGACGGAGCCGACAAGGAACATTAATGAACAATAGCGATACCCGATCCGTACCCAATACGCTGTTTTTCCGGTTGTTCCAGACCGGCAACGTGCTGCAAAGGCAAGTCCAGAAAGAGATGGGCATCAGCACGGTGCAATGGGCCGTGCTCGGCGCACTGTCACGTGAACGTTATGAAGGCGGTATCTCGTTCTTTGAACTGACCGAGTACCTGTTCGTCAGCCGCCAGAGCCTGGACGGCGTGCTCAAGCGCATGGAACGCGATAATCATGTGCTACGCGTACCGCACCCGGATGACGGACGTGCACGCCTGGTGCAATTGACCGATACCGGCAGGGCATTCTGGGACTCGTTGCAGGAGCGGATCCAGACGTTTTACCAGCAGGCGTTGAAAGGCTTCAGTTTCGACGACAGTGTCAGCTTCCTGCATTACCTCAACAAGCTACAAGGCGACATGGCAGCCATATCGCTTGGCGACGAGCAGCAA
Source organism: Pseudomonas sp. P4_C4 (assembly GCF_056402055.1). Classification (NCBI taxonomy): domain Bacteria; kingdom Pseudomonadati; phylum Pseudomonadota; class Gammaproteobacteria; order Pseudomonadales; family Pseudomonadaceae; genus Pseudomonas; species Pseudomonas sp. P4_C4. Next base: position 51,442 of record NZ_JBFUID010000025.1, read on the forward strand.
GACGACGAGGCGCAATAGTCCGATTTCAACCTTCCTGCCCTCGCCGAAGAGTCATTGTTCATAAAACCCTAAAACAGCCCCCTTCCAGGGGCTGGCTGAACAACAAAAACAACTCACAGCAGGCAGGAACATCTCATCATGCGTACAGCCAATCCCGTCACCGGGCATATGGCCGGGCCGACTCATGCCCGGTATTCCCTGACAGCCTCTTGTGTGTCTGCGTTATTGCTCGCTACACAGGCCCATGCAGACCTGATCGCCGATAGTCACTTGAGCCTGGAAACGCGAAATTTCTACATGAATCGCGATTACCGGGACGCGGGTCTGTCCGACGGACCACGCCATGATGGCAAGCCCCAGAACAAGGCCGAAGACTGGGCTCAAGGCTTCATTCTGCGCGGTAACTCGGGGTTCACCGAGGGTACGATTGGCGTTGGCCTGGATGTCCTGGGGCTGGTCGGCGTCAAGCTCGACTCCGGCGGCGGTAGCAGCGGTACGGGTGTCCTGCAGCGCAATCAACGAACCGGCGAGCCGGTCGATGAGTACAGCTTCCTGGCTCCGACCGCCAAGCTCAAAGTCGCCAAGACCCTGGTCACCCTCGGCAACCACGAACCGGTGATGCCGGTGCTGTTTCGCAATGACACGCGCCTGCTGCCACAAACCTATCAGGGTGGTCAGGTCGTCTCCACCGACATCCAGAACCTGAGCCTCACTGCCGGACAGTTTCGCCAGGCCCACCAGCGTGACTCGTCCGACTACGAAGACATGCGCATGGCGGCCGACGGCTCCACCGGCGGCGTGCCCTCGGACCGTTTCAACTACGCAGGCGCAACCTACTCCATCCAGCCCGATCTCAGTGCCACGTTTTACCACGCGGAACTGAAGGATAATTACAGCCAGAATGCCGCCAGTCTTTTGTACAAATCGGCCCTGACCGAAAGCATCAACCTGAAGGCCGACATGCGCTACTTCGGCAGCGATGACGAGGGCCAGACCAACGTCGACAACCGCTATCTGGGCGGCATGTTCACTTTGAGCAGCCACGGTCATTCACTAGGCATTGGTTATCAAAACCAAAGTGGCGACACCGGCCTTCCCTATCTGTTGGTCGCCGACCCCTGGGCCTTGAACAACGGCACCTACCAACCCTTCGTCCGGGCCAGGGAAGACTCCTGGCAATTGCGCTACGACTATGACTTTGCCCCCATGGGTATGCCCGGATTGACACTGATGACGCGCTACATGCGAGGCGATGATTTCGATATTCGAGGCGTTGCCGCCAAAGAGTGGGAGCGCAATACCGACATTGCCTACGTGATCCAGAGCGGGCCTTTACGAAACCTGAGCCTGCGCTGGCGCAATGTCACTTATCGCGGCAGCGAAACGACGGATGTCGATGAAAATCGACTGATCGTCGCTTACACGTTCAAGTTCTGGTAACCCAGGTCTTCGCTAATTGTCCCTGAATTGGATTCAGACGGAGTAGCCTCACCACAACCCGGGTCAGAATGTACCTGGGTTGTGCCACCGCTGAGGCGAGGGTTTGCTTTCAATTGCTGACCTTCGCGACAGGCAGCAATCGGCTGAAGCCGCCATTCAACGCAACTCGATAATACTCTCCCGACCGTGCATCATCATGCTCGTCACGTCCCGTGTGGCACCAATGCCAGAAGTGCAGAGCACTGATACCGTGAAAAAGTTATTTAGACTGCCCGAACCCGGCGAATGAGCTTATTGAAATGGAAGTCATCTCATGTTTGAACGTAACAAACTGGTTCCAGAGTTAATGGTTACTGACCTGGATAGCAGCCTGGCTTTTTGGGTGTCTTGCCTAGGGCTCGAAGTAGCTTATCAACGCCCGGAGGATGGATTCGCTTACCTCGACTTAAATGGTGCTCAAGTAATGCTGGAGCAGGTTGATCCGGACGCAGGCCAATGGCTGACTGCGCCCCTGACCAAGCCGTTTGGTAGAGGAATTAACCTACAGATTGACGTTGTGGCTGTCGCACCAATCATCCAAAAACTTGGCCACGCTGGATTTCCGCTCTATCGAGGATGCAAAGACACCTGGTATCGGGCTAACAATGTAGAAGTAGGCCAGCGCGAATTCATCGTCCAGGATCCCGATGGTTATCTCGTAAGGTTGGTAGAACGGTTGGGTGAGCGGCCGGTTTGTTCAATCTGAACGCGAGCCAAGTCGACCGGTTGAATCCACAGTTGATTGCAGCCCTTGCCGGCAGGCAGCAATCGGCCAATAGCGCCGGCAACGTGCAACGTGCAACGTGCAACGTGCAACGTGCAACGTGCAACGTGCAACGTGCAACGTGCAACGTGCAACGTGCAACGTGCAACAGGAATGAACCCACAAAAACCGTCGTCAATTCACTTATCAAGCTGAGACCAAGACTCACGGGACAAACTCCGCCCTTGTTATCACAGCCGAAGATTCCACCTAGAGCCAATGGTTTTGTAGGGTAACACCGACCAAAAATAAAAAGGGGGCGCGAGATAAAGTCTCGCAACCCCTTGAATTATATGGTCGGGACGGAGTGATTCGAACACTCGGCCCCTAGCACCCCAACTCCTTTTGCATATTTCTTGAAAGCTTTGAAAATTTCACTCTGAATTTTTCCAAGCGAGTATTTACTTGAACTCCAGCGGTGTTCAGCTCTACGAGAGTCCAGGAACGCCCATCAAGAACCGACGTTTTTGTGGGGGGGGGAAAGTAGGGGGAACCCATTTCATGGCCAAAATTACCATCAAAGAACTCAAGTCGCTGACTACAGGCCCAACTCGCTACGAGGCCGGGTCAGGGTGTCGATCAGTGCGTACATGATTTTTTTGGCGCACGGCAGCAGATCCGGGATGTAGGTCGCGCCCATGCCCCCAAGCCCTTCGGCGACCGGCAGCGGTGCACCTTCGGCCGGCCATGGCCAGCCGATGCGCGCAGTGGGGATGCCGAGGCGACGCAGCGCGGCACCGTCGGTCTGCCCACCGAGCAGGTCGGCCTCGCCATGCGCGCGCCCCTCGATATGCTCCCAGCCACGCCGGGCGGACTGCACGATCCAGTTCTGTGCATCGGTGCTACCGCCGGCCACCGAGCCGTACATCTCCCAGTCGAGGACCAGTTCCGGGCGTCGCGTCTGCAGATCGCGGACGAACCCGGCGAACTGTGCCTTGACCTCGGCGGGGCTGGTGCGCGGGTTGATCCGCACGTCGAAGAAGATCTCGGTAACCGCCGATGGAAAGGCCGGGCGTTCCGGATTGCCACCGCGCACCCCGGCGATCCAGCCGTGCGGCTTGATCTGACCGGATGTGTTGCGCTCGGCATACTCAATGATCCACTGCTCGAGATCCTGGATCACCGTCGCCGCCGGCACCACCGAACTACGGAAGCCCGGCGTGCCACGGGGAACGCCGGCATAGCCGAGGGTTCCGTACACGCGCAGCTTGAACCAGCCCATGCCAGGTTCCTCGTGATAGACCCAGTTCCACGGCTTCATCACGATGGCGAAGTCAGGCGCGCCGCCACGGTTGATCAGGTGTGTCACGCCATTGGACATACCGGCATGCTGGCGGGCCGAAACATCCACCGGCATGCCGCCATCGGCCAGGCCGACCAGCAGGTCGCCAACCAGCGGTACTTCGGCCTCGATCAACGCAGTGGCCACCTCGGTGAGGGTCGCGATCATGCCCTTGGGATTGGAAGCGCCAAGGCCGAAAACCCAGTCGTCGATCTGCTGCGCCGATGGCTGCATGTCCGCTTCGTCGGCGGGACCGGTGAGGATCTTCTCGGCTTCGTCCAGCTCCAGGTGGGTATCGATTGGTGAATACAAGAGCACGCTGGCGCCGCCGCCGCTGCCGCGCAGTTCGGCCAACACATTGCCACTGGTGAAACTCATTGGCTGGTAACGTGCGGCCATGCCAATGCTTTCGAGGTAGCCCTTCATGTGCTCGCTGGCTGCACGGGCCGCACCGGTAGGGCTATGGATGTTGGTGATGTTGTACAACAGGTTCTGCAGACGCTTGGGGTCGATCTTGGCGCAGGCCTGTTCGTACCACCTCATTTGCTCGGCGGAGAAGTTGACGGCCGTGGTGGATTGCAGGGTGGATTGCATGGCGGGTTCCTTAGTGGCTGGCCACGAACTGTTCGGCGAAGATGTTCGCGGGATCGGCGCCCAGCTCGATCAGCCGCGCTGTAGCGGCATCGATCATCGGCTGCGGGCCGCAGAGGTAAGCGACCGTGTCGGCACTGACATCGCCCTCGCGCAGCGCGCTGACCGGGCTGCCGTGGTGCAGGCCGTCACGCGGCTCGCGATCGACACAGATCCGCGCCTCAAGGCTTGGCAGCCATTGCTGGCGCAGTTCAATGTCGTCGAGACAGAACAGCGCGTCCGGGACCGCGCAACCGAAGCTGAGCAGCATCGGTGGCTTGCGTCCGCTGCCTTGGCGCAAGGCATCGATCATCGACAGAATCGGCGCCAGGCCGGTGCCACCGGCGACGAAAATATGCGGCGCGCGGCGTTTTTCCTCGCGCAGAAAAAACGCGCCATAAGGGCCGCTCAGCGTCAGCACGTCCTCAGTCGTAGCCTTCTCTTCCAGGTAACCGGACATGGCGCCGCCTGGTAACAGGCGAACCAGGAACTCCAGCTTGGGCAACTGCGCCGCGGTGCTCGAGGGTGAGTAGCTGCGCACCACGCCATAACCGGGCACTTCAATCTGCATGAACTGGCCGGGTCGGAACTCCAGCCAGTCGCCATCGGCCAGTTCCAGAGTCAGGCGCATCACGTTGCTGGCGATACGCTCGACAGCATTGACGAAGACGTGCACTTGCTGCGCCGTGCTGGAGCCGACTTCGCTGCTGTAAGCGACATCGAAAGTGCAGTCGGACTGCGCCTGGCAGAGGCACAGCAGGCGCTGTCCGGCGCTGTACTCGCTGGCCAGCAGCGTCGAGCTGGCGCCCGGGCGAGTGCACGCATCGCCGTCGGCAAGCTGGGCAATGCAGCTTGAACAGCTGCCGGAGCGGCATTGATAGAGCAGTGGAATTTGCGCCTCGAGAGCGGCATCGAGAATGCTGGTTTGCGCGGCGACGCTGAAGCTACGGCTGACGCCATCGGAGAAATTGACAGTGACTTGGTGCTGTTTATCGTTCATCAGAGTTCGGCTCCCTGGCAGGCATCGGGCTACGGCCGCAAGCGGCCGGATTATTGACATGGGCCGATCATAAAAAGCCTTGGTGGGTGTCGGCGCTCCCTTGGGCTACGGTCTTATCCCGACAGCGCAAAATCCTGCGGGCAACACACGCAAAAAAAAACCCGTGCCAAGTGGCACGGGCAAACCAAGGAGTCATCAGAGACCGGCAGGACGTCGCCGGTGCCAGTCGGTAACCTTTTGCACAGCCATGCCCGCGCGGCACAACACGGCCTCGCCGCCCCGACCGGCAATAAACTGGCAGCCGATCGGCAGGCCATCGGCGGTGAAGCCGCAAGGCAGGCTGATACAGGGGTGACCGCTGACGTTAAACGGTGCCGTGAACTGGATCAGCCGGCGATTGGCCTCCGGGTCCTGAGCCAGGCTGGCCAGCTGTTCGTGGGTCGGCGCAGCGTAGGGCTGTACCGGGGCGAGCAGCAGGTCGACGTCGTTCAGCACGTAGTCCAGCTCTCCGCTGAAACGCTGCGCGTCGAGCAGTACGCGCTGGTAATCCATGCCACTGAGCGCTCGCCCACCGTCAATCAGGCGGCTCAGCGCCGGACCGTATTCCGTTGCACGTTGCGGGTAAGTGGCGGCATGGGCAACAGCAGTCTGCACGCCGCAGTGAGCCTCCCAGTTGCCGCTCACCACACGGGTGTCCGGCATACACACGCGCTGCAGCGTGCCACCGCTGTCACGGACAATCGCCATGATCCGTTCCAGTGCCTGCTGAATCACCGAGTCGACACCATCACTCAACCAGGCCTCGTCAATGCCGACGCGCAGGCCGCGGAACGAATCCTCGACGCTGGGCACCTCCAGGCAAACGCTGGGCAACGAGGTGGGGTCCTTGGGGTCGTGGCCGGCGATGGTCGACAGCAGGAACAAGGCATCGCGTGCGCTGCGGGTGATGGGGCCGATGTGGTCAAGGCTGGCGGCCAGCTCGAAGCAACCATGACGGCTGACCCGGCCCCAGGTCGGTTTGAGCCCCGTCAGGCCGTTGGCTGCGCAGGGGAAACGAATGGAGCCACCGGTGTCGCTGCCAATCGAGGCATAACACAGACCCGCGGCGGTGGCCACGCCGCTGCCACTGGAAGAAGCGCCGGCCCAATGGCCCGGATGCCAGGGATTGATCGGCGTGGGCAGGTCCGGGTGGTGGATGGCGAAGGCACCCTCGGTCATCTGCAGCTTGCCAAGCAGCACACTCCCCGCCTCGCGCAAGCGGGTGACGACGGTGGCATCTTCCTGCGGAATGAATGCCTGGTGAATCGGCATGCCCGCTGCCGTGGGCACGCCGGCCGTGTGCAGCAAGTCCTTCACCGCCAGCGGGATGCCATGCAGCGGGCTACGGCATTCGCCGCACGACAGTTCGCGTTCTGCCTCGCGTGCCTGGTCGAGCGCCAGCTCCGGAGTGACCCTGGCAAAGGCCTGCAACGTCCCGTCGAGCCGTTCGATTCGCGCTAACTGCGCCTCGGTGACTTCCACCGGAGAGAGCTTTCCGGTGCGAATCAACAGTGACAGTTCGTGCAGCTCAAGATAGTGCAGATCGCTACTGCCGATCATCGGTAGCCTCCAAGGAAATTCAGTGCCAACGCGTTGAATTCGGCTGGCTGTTCGCTCTGCAAGTGGTGGGCGGCGTTGCCCATCACGTGCAGGCGAGCATCGGCAAACTGGTTGACCATCAACATCGGCACATCGATGCCGCCAAACCAGTCATGCAGCCCCCAGAGGATCAAGGTCGGTGCCTGCACGCGAGCAAACAGCGGCATCAGGTCTTCCGGTTCACCGAAGGCGCCAGGTTGCTCGAACAGCGCACGCAAGCCTGGATTGCAACTCGCTGTATAGCGCAGGCGCAGGTTCTCCTCGTCGATAGCAGCGTCGTCGTGCAGCTCGTAGCGCTGGATCAGCGTGCGCATCTTGTCCTGACTTGGCCCGCCATTGGTGAAGAAGTAATCGCTCATCAGCGTCGCGGCATGCTTGCTGGACAGCGCCAGCGGTTGCATCACACCGCGCGCTACCGGCTGCGAGCCGATCAGCACCAGGCGTGCGACCCGCTCAGGATGATCGGCCGCCAGGCGGATCGCCACGCAGCCACCGAACGACTGATTGACCAGGTGTGCCTGAGTGATGCCCAAGGCATCCATGAAGCCCAGCAGCGTGCGCGCATGCCAGCTGAAAACCGGGCCGTCGACTGCCACCATGTCCGAGCCACCGAACTGCGCAAAGTCGAGAAAATAACAGCGGTGACGCATCGCGAATGGCGTGGCGCTGAGGCGGAAATTGCTCCAGGCGGTACTGCCCGGACCTCCGCCATGGGTAAAGATCACCGGCAGGCTGTCGTCCGGTCCATCGACCTGACGGTAGTGCAGACGCACGCCGTCGACGGTGACCCAGCGGCTGGTGGAAGCGAATTCATTGTCCATCGAAAATTCCCTCGCCTGAGGCTGTCCGGCAGCAGGCGCCGGACAGCTGAGCACATCACTCTTCGGCAATCTGCCGGACCTTGTAGCCCGGGCGGTGACCGTCGGCGGTTTCCTTGAAGATCAGACTGGTGTCCTTCACAGCGCCCTTCACACCACGTCCCGGCTTGGCGATACCGCGGTTCCAGCGCGAGGCCAGCTTGCGCCAGGTGATCGGTGAAATGTCGGTGGCCACCAACTGCTCGTCGTCCCAGCCGGTACCGTCGGCATAGAAGTTCTGCATCGCTTCGCGGGCATAGATGTCGCAGTCATTGAAGCCGTGCAGGCACAACGGCTTGTACACATGGTCAAAGCGGTACTGGTGCTTCTGGCGCTCTTCAGGGGTGTCGCACACGCGCACGATGATTTCCCAGTACTCGTGGGTGTCATCGGTAATCGGCACGTACCATTCGTATTGGGTCATGTGCTCGCCGGGCCAGTTTTCCACCATCAAGACACCGGGCAGCACCACCGAAGTGCGGTACGGGCGACCATTGAGCCCGTCCACCTTGAGACCCAGTTCCTGGTTTTCCAGCACCGGTGCCCACTTGTCGGTGAACAGCCATTGCATCATGCCTTTCGGACCGTTCTCGTCCTCGATCACTTCAATGCAGTCATCGCTGGTCGGCAGCAGGCCGAGCGGGAGCACCCAGTCCATGGCGTGGACGATGGTGTTGTCTTTGTGCACCAGAATGTGAGCGTTGTCGAAGCCGTTTTCGCAGGCGATCCGCCAGTTGCCGAAACCGGTGCGGTGCATGCCGAGCGCCACCGCATTGTCATCGAGCACGCTCGGCGAAGCCGGCCACATAGGATGCGGGAACTGTTCACTGCGCTCCGGGAAACGGAATGGCAGGTCGTCGGCCAGCGGTGGTACGTCCTCATCGGGAAAGCTGTCTTCGCGGACGAAGACGAAGATCATGCCGTTGACCTCATGCACCGGGTAGGTGGTGATACCGGTGGTGCCAATCAGCTTGTCGTCCGGGTTGGCGACGATGGTCACCAGTTTGCCGCTTTCGAGGTCGAAGGTGAAACCGTGATACCAGCAAGAGATGGTGCTCTTGCTAAAGCAGGTCGGCTTCTCCGACAGGCGCACACCACGGTGCAGACACTGGTCCTTGAGGGCATAAACCTGACCGTTGACCCGGCGCAAAACGATCGGGATGCCGCAGATCTGGATGCCCTCGACCTGGTCTTCAGCCAGCTCGTTGCTGAACAGCCCCGGATACCAGTGGTTGACGAAACCCCAGGCAGCATCCTTGTAGGGCTGGTACTGGCTCTGGGTCTTGGCGTTGTTGGCGCGGGCATCGCTGATGCCGGTTTTAACCACGCGACGGCGAATGATGGGTTGCTCGGACATGTGGGGACTCCCAAAAGGCTGACAGGACATTGGCGTCGCACTACGGCACGCTTGACGGTCATCCTAGGAAGTAGAGACGCAGCTGACGCTCCCGAGACTGTGCGGCTTATCCCGCCAGCGCAGAAAATGCGCAGAGAGGTCGGAGGGGCGGACATCCCTGTCCATTGAAATCAGCGGGACAGCGTCTCCGACGGGCTCTCGCCGAAGCGACGCTTGTAGTCGGTAGTGAAATGGCCGAGATGACTGAAACCCCAGCGGAAAGCCACGGTGGTCACGGTGACGGAACCAGGGCTCTGGCGCTGCAGCTCCTCGTGGACGTGGCGCAGGCGTACCTCCTTGAGGTAGAGCATCGGCGAGGTATTGCGGTAACGGCGAAAGCCGGTGAACAGAGAACGGCTGCTGACCCCGACATGCTCGGCCATCTCGACGATCGAGATCGGCTCATGGGCGTGATCTTCGATGAAGCGCTCCACACGCTTGACGAACGACGGGGTGACGGAGGTTCGCGGGTCACTGCACAGCTCAGCGCTGTAGGTGTGCGGCTGGCACGTCAGTAGCGTGTCGACCAGGATATTTTCGAACTGCGCGGTGAGCAGCGCCGGCATGTCCTCATCGACCGACAGGCTGTCGTACAGCCAGCCGACCATGCGCATCCAGCGCCGCCCCTCGGCGGTGTCCAGCGGCATCGCCGGTTGAAACTCGATGGTATTGCGTAACGTGCGGCCCAGGTGCTTCTGACAATGCCGTTCAAGCAAACTGCGCTCGACGCGAATGATCAGCTTCTCGGTACCGGGACAATGATGAATCTTGAACGGTGCATGGGTATTGAGGACCGACCCGAGCTGCGGTGTGGAATGCACCCGTTGATTGGCGTACTCAATCATTTCCTGACCACGGATAGGCATCTGAATAAGCGCAAAGGAATCGAGGACACCCGGTTCGATGGTGATATCACCGCCGTAGCTCATGCGACCGATACCGATGCCCCCCAATCGGCGATAGTAGATGCTGGTATTGACCGCCCCCTTGCTACTCATACTGCGCAGGCGGTTCGCGCAGAAAATACGCTCCCCCCATTGAGTGGCTTCTTCGATATCCTGAGTGCGACATACTTCGAATCGGGACAGGACTGTTTCGGGCGGCGTTGTTGCCGCAAAAACCAGATTTTCCATTGCTTTTACCCTCCGCCCAATGCTGTGGGCAGACAACTTTTCTACTGCAAGACAAACACGCTTAATTGTTTTTTTTCGGCTAATCTCGGGCGTGCAATGTGGTGTACTCCAACTGGATCGCATCGCGCTTTCGCAAGGCCAGCTCGACGTTATGAAAAGGCAAGAAGCATGCCCTGAAAGCCGTACTATCCACTCTTTCTGACGAACGCCACAAAAGCGTCTGAAACTCGGTGTTTTGCGGTGCTTTACGCCCGTTCAGACCGGGTTTGGCGACCGCGTAGCCCCCACCAGAACGAACAACAGGCGGGCTGGAGTGTTACCGGGGTTACGCCAGGCATGGCGAGTACCCACCTGCACCACGATATCGCCCTGGCGCAACCGGTGGGTGCACCCGTTATCGAGCTCCAGGTCGACTTCACCTTCGAGCACTACGCCGTAGTCGATAGTGTCGGTGCAATGGAAACCCGGATGGTCCGCTTCGAAGCGTTCACCGAGCCCCGGTAGCCGGGCACAGAGCTCCTGCCCGGCTGCGACTGGATCGAAGTCGGCCATACCGACAAGGTTGTCGGGTGCAAAGGTGACCAGCAGCGCGCTGGTCCCCCCAGGTCCCGGGACGACCGATACCACCTGCTGCGTCGGGTCGACTGCGCGGTCGACGATGCGCGCCTGCGGTTCGGTCTGCCATATCAGTGCGGCAGAAAAGCCGGGGGAATGGGTGAAGGATTCGGCGCCGACGAGCGGGCCGTTGCTGATGATGACTGAGCTGCCGGAACTGTCACGGCCGGTCACGATGCGCATTGTTGTCATTGTCTGAACGCTTCCGAATAGGTGTGAGGCCCACGCCGGTCTTCGCGGCGCGGGCAGGATATTCAAGCGTGAACGATATGGAAGTTGGTGAAGCCATTGGCCTGGGTCTGGATATCGTCGAGCGCTTCGTTGAGCTGTTCGAGCGGATAGCGGCGCTCCTCCAGCAACGACAGGTCGACACTGCCGGCTTCGATCATGCGGGCCATTTCGTCACCTTCGGCGGTGGTGAACCACAACGAGCCGATGTACTGCAACTGAGCGCACATGAACGGGTGCGGATCAATCGGGATGGGACCTGCGACGCCGCCGATCTGGATAATCCGGCCACCCCGTGCGACGGCTTGCATGGCATTCACCGACAGCGCCGCCGGTGCCTTGGCGCCCAAGGTATCGAGCATCACATCGACGCCCCCGGGAACCAGCTCACGCACGTGTTCCTGGAGGTCGCCGGCACCGATGCATACCGTGACGATACGCTCGGGCGACAATTGCTTGAGCCTGGCCAGAGCCCCCTCGTCACGCGCCGCGACCACGATGCGTGCCGCGCCGAACGCCAGTGCGAGCAGTGTCGCACCGACCCCGAGCGTACCGGAGGCGCCGAGAATCAGGATGCTCTGCCCCGGCCGCAGTGCTGACTTGCGGATCGCCGAATAGGCCGTGCCAAGGTAGCCCAGGCGAGTCGCCTGGGCGAAGCTCAGCTTCTGTGGCAGACGCACCAGACTGGTCGACGGCGCAGTCATGTACTGGCTATAGCCGGCATGGGGATAGTGCTTGAAGATCGCCTGCGAGCCGGGGCCGAAACCGAAATAGCCCAGGAAGGTATAAGCGTCGCAGCGCGGCGCCTCACCCTGCCGGCAGTAACGACACTCGCCACAGCCGACGCCAGGATTGACGTAGACGCGGTCACCGGGCTTGAACGCCGAGACCTTCGCGCCTACCGCGGCAACGGTTCCGGCGCTGTCCAGACCGAAGACCGCCGGCAGCGTCGGCAGTGGCAGGAAGGGATACCACTCGGGGAAATGGGTGGTGACGTTCTTCAGATTGGGGATCACCCCGCTCGCCTCGACTTTGACTAGCACGTCGTGTTCACCGGGTATCGGCAGGGGGACTTCGTCAAAGGTGAAACGACCGCCAATCTCGTGCAGGCGCGCGGCTCTCATCATCGACATGGTTAAGGCTCCTCTGGTCGTGACGCCCCGCATGGCGGGTGCATCCGACCGTTTGATCTGTGTGGGCTGGAGTGGCTGTTACATACAGGGTGCGGTGTAGAGGAATCCGCAGCAGTGCCCGACCGCATGACGGCCAGGCGCGCAGGCGGACTAGCGACCCGCCTTCTGCAGGGCCTGCAGAGAGAAGTCATTGGACTTGGCGTCGAAGTTGGTCTTCCAGGTCTTCGTGTCGATCAAGGACAGCGTGGCGTGATTGCGCTGGAAGTCGATCACGGCGCTGCCGGTGGTGCGCATGTCGCCGTCGGCCGCGTTGTAGGCGGTGTGCCACTCCATGAACTTCCAGAACTCGCCCTTGCGGTTGTAGGCCTCGGCGAAATGGACGCGTGGGTATTTGGTTTCCATGTACAGCACTTTCTTGCTGTACGGGTGGGTCGACGGCGTGATGGCCTCGACCACATAAACCTCACGCGGCTCGTACAGGTCGTTGTTCATGTTCCAGTACGGCGGCTGGTTTTCCAGCACCGCATATTTTTCCTGGGCAGACGTGCCCTGGGTGTTCCACAAGTCGACCTTGCCGTTCGCGGCCGCCAGCACCCAGCGCTTGCCCAGCAGTTTGTATTGCGAATACCAGCAAGGCCGGGCGTTGAAGCCCTCCAGGTCATCTTGCAATTGGTCGGAAGCGCCGACCGGATCCATCCAGGCCCCGCCGGACAGGCGACGTACCCGGCGTACCGCGGGGATATAGGCCCACACGTCGTTGACCTTCGCGTCGTCGTACATGACGGTGTAAGTACCGAGCCCTTTCATATCGGACGGCGACTTGAAGTACAGCAACTGCCGACCGCGCTCGCTACCATCGCCTTCCACCGAACTCCCCCCGGTCAGGCGACCTTTCATGGTGTACCGGGAAAACTCGGCGACCGGCTCAGCATGAATGCCGCGCCCGCCGTCGATCAGCAGCTGGGTGAAGTTCTGCACCTGGGACACGTCACCGATGAGCTGGCCGAGGTGGAAGTTCCAGACAATTTTTTCTGCCGCCTGAGGGTCCTTCTCATCGATGTTCGGGAAGGGAGCGCCGGCGCCCCAGCCATCGATCCGGCAGGCTTCCTTGTTGATCGAGGTCTTGCCGGCGTTGGCCGCTGTCGCCGCGACCCAGCGAGGATCGAGCGCAACGTTCTTCGACTTGGCCAGCGGCAATTTCCAGCCGCTGTTGCGGATGCGCCACTCCATCTTCTCAGTGAGCAGACTGGCGATGGTGTGCCCTTCGAATGTTTCGTTCTTGATCTGGTCGAGGTTGGCGGCGGAAATCACTGTGCCGGCCGGCAGCTCCGCAGCGCCGGCGAGGCACGACAGGCTGCTGGCAACGGCGATGAGGCTCAGGGCCAGGGACTGGCGCAGGGTAGAACGGGATACGGTCATGACAAAATCTCCGGTGTGGCTCAGAAGAGGTAGGTCAGGCTGGTGTACAGCTGATCGCGGTTGTGGAAGTAACCGAACATGGTGGTGCTGTCACAGCTCGCGGCGTTCGGCGCGCTGCACTTGTCACTGTTGCGCGACGCGTCGTCCCAGAAGGCGTCGTACTCGACTTTCCAGCGCCATTTGCTGGTCAGCTCGAATGTCACCGACGGCACGGCGAAGCCGCCGCCGTTGCTCAGGTCAGCGCCCAGCACCAGATTGGGGTGGATGCGGCCGCTGCCGTAGCTGAGGTCGAAGATGGTGGTGGCGAGGACCGAGTGCTCCTTGACCTTGCCGCCCCAGCCGACGCTGTAGAGCAGCTGATCGTCCTTGTCGAAGTTCTGTACCCATTTGTCGAACAGCTGCACCGAGAAGAACATTGGCTTTTCCGTGCCCAGCAGGGTCTGGGTGGCAGCGATGTTCTTGTCCATGCGCAGCATCATTGCAACCACGTCCTTGCGGGTGAAACCATCGAAGCCGGGCGCAACGATCTGGCTGATCAGCGTTGGCGTGGAGAGTTCGATCTGGTAAGGCGCGTCCTTGATGTAGGCCACCTCGGTGCTGAGCACCGCGTCGGCCAGCTCTGAGTAGCGGCTGGCGCTGAATCCGAAGATATCGACGATCGGATAGATCACTTCGCCGGCGACGCCACGCGTCTGGTCGGTGCCACGGGTGACCGCGCCGGACGGCGTGTTCGGCTGGCCGATGATGGCGAGGTTGTTCGACGCATTGAGGATCGGCGAGTTGTAGAAGGTCTTCAGGTACGACAACGAGTAGTTGGTGTCGCCAGCCATACCGCTCCAGCGCAAGCCACCGGTGAAATCGCGGTAGTCGCCCTCGTCGTTTTCAAAGTTGTACGGGTCAATGTTGCGAAAATCGACACCGGCATAGGGTTGGCTTGACCAGCGTCCGCCATAGATGTCGATCTCGGTGCCGATGTCCTCTTTGCGATCCAGGCCAGGGCGGACGAAGACTTCCAGGCCACCGTCCAGCTCGGGCACATCGACATTCATCTTGATGATGTTGTTGGTCTTGCGCAGCTCCTCGTTGGCCGGCTCGAGGAAGCTGCGCCAGGTGTAGTCGAAGCCATGTACCAGATCGTTGGCGGCGAAGAAATCGGTTTCGCCCCAGGCGATCTGCTGCTTGCCGATACGGAACGAGGTGCGCTCGCCGACCGGGAAGTCGACGTACAGCTCACGAATCTCCTGCTTGTTGTAGAGATCCATGATGTCGCCTTGGCCATCGGCGTGGTGGTAGCTGTTCGCGCCCATGTCCTCCAGATGTTCGAGGAAGCCGGTCTTGACCTCACGCGAGGCACGCAGCTTGGCAACGACCGAGACATTGTCGGCGGCCTGCCAATCCAGATTGAGCCGCGCGGTGCTGCGCGCCATCGACAGCTTGCCCTTGTCGTTGTAGTTCGGTGTGTCCTGCCAATTCTTGGCGTTCCACGACAGTTCTTCGCGCAGATAACCGTCGTATTTGAAGCTGTCCTCAGCCAGCAGTGGCATGGCCAGCGTACTCAGCGTGATCGCTAAAGCCAGTTTGTCGATCGGTGCGCGCATGCGTGCGCCCGGGTTACGGTGTTTGCTCATGATGTCTCCCCAAGAGATGGTGGCAGCGAGGAACCGTTGGTTGTTGTTGTTTTGGGAATCTCGTCTCAGCTCAGCTGACACGCCGAAGCGGGTGCAGCGACCGATGCCTGTGACCGCTCGCCAAAGATGAAGCGCGGGCGGCACACATAGATCAGCGATGGCATGACGAATAACGCGCAGAACGCCGAAGCACTCAGCCAGATGGCCATGAGCAGGCCCATTTCCGCCTGGAAGCGCAGCGACGACATCCACCACAGCAGGGTGCTGAGAATCAGCACGCTGGCGGTGACGATCACACCCATACCGGCCGAATGCAGGGCTCTGCGGACCGCCTCCTCGGCGCTGGCGCCAGCGGCGACTTCTTCCTTGACCCGGTCGGCGATGTAGAACGCGTAGTCCACACCCAGACCAATGCCAAGCGCGGCTACCGGCACGGTGTTGATGTTCATGCCGATGCCCTTCCAGGTCATGAAGGCGAAGGTCAGCATGTTGGAAATGATCACCGGGACCATGAACAGCATGCCGGCCACGCTGGAGCGGTAGACCAGGGTGCAGAGAACGGCGAGTACCAGCAGGGCAAGGGCGATGGCCTCGATCTGGCTGGACAGGATGATTTCGTTAATCGCCGCCATCACGCCGACCAGGCCGCCCGCAAGTTGCCAGTGACCTTCACTGAGCGGATGGCTGGCGATGAACTCCTTGATCCGCTCCACGGCGGTCCGGATGGTCTCGCCCTGACGATCGCGGAACATCAGTGTCACTGAGCCGTTGGCGTACTGGTCATCGGCAAATCGCGAGGTGTCGCCCGGCTCGGAAATCGAGTCGAGCATGGCCATCAGGCTGCCGTTGACGCCCTCGCTGTCGGCCAGTTCGAGGTAACGTGGATTGCCTTCGCGCAGGCTGCTGTTGACCAGCGGCAGCACGTCGGCGATCGAGACCGAGCCGCCGATCTCCGGTTGCGCTTCCATGAAGCGCTGGAAGCTGTTCATCGCCTTCAGCACTTCGTTGCGCTTGACCAGACCGGCATGGCCGTCCTCGCCGAGCACCACGAACATCCGGTCGACCCCATCGAAGCGGGCGTTGATCGCAGCAGAGTCGAGGTTGTATGGCGAGTTCGGCCAGAGGATCGGCGAACCGGGATTGGCGTCGCCGATCTTCAGGTTCAGCGAGTACAGACCGGCACTGAGCACCACCAGCAGGCTGCCACCGAGCACCCAGTAACGGGCTTTCGACAGGCTGACCCAAACGCTCAGGTCGAGCACCTTGCGCAATACCGGCAAGCAGTTGATCGGGTGCGCAGTGCCGTGCGGCTTGCGGATGAACGACAGCAGTATCGGGGTAAGGATCACCGCGCTAATGGTCAGCGTCGACACCCAGACCACCGACAGCACAGTGAGTTTCTGCAGCATCGGAATCGGACTGAGTGCGACCACCGCCATACATGCAGCATCGGCAATCACCCCGAGCATGCCCGGGCGGAACAGATCCGCCAGAGCGACCCGCGCGGCGATGCGAGAGATATCGGCACCGGGCGCCAGCAGCTCGATTTCGTCGTCGAAACGGTTGACGATCTGCACCGAGTGCGACACTGCCCGTGAGGTGATCAGCATCGCCACGACAATGACCAGCGGCTCGAAGTTGATGCCCAGCAGACGACAGATGCCCAGCGCCCACAGCGCACTGACCGCGCCGGCGAGCAACGGCAGACTGACTCCGCGCCAGGTACGCAGGAGAACGAAGAGCAGGATCAGGGTCAGCGTCAGGGCACCGATCACCAATTGCAGGGTTTGCGGCAAGTAATGGCCAACCCATCCGTAAAGGATCGGGTCGCCGGCCACACGGATTTTCACGCTGCCATCGTCGACCTTGGCGATCAGGCCACGGATTTCGCTGAACACCTTGGCGTAGTCGACCTGTTGGTCGATAAAGTCGACGGTGATCAGGGTCGCCTGCAGGTCCTTGGACACATACGGGCCATACACCAGCGGGTTGCGTAGTACCGCCTGCTTCAGCTCGGCCATCGCCTCGGCGTTGACCGGCAGGTCCGGCCACATCAGCGGGCGACTCTCGATGCCAGCGGTGGAGGCACGTACCTCTTTGAGTTTCTTCGAGGCCAGAGAGGTGATCTGGTAAGGATTGACCGCGGAGACTTCGCGCAGGCCAAGGGTGACATTGCGCACCTTATCGAGCACGTCGGTGCGGAAGATGTCGCCCTGCCCGACCTCAAACATGATGGTGACCATGTTCGAGCCGCCGAACGTGTCCTTGAATTTTTCGTGGGTCTGCACGTATTCATGACGCGATGGCAGCATGTCCTCGAATACCGTGCGGACTTCGATGTGCAGGGCGAACCAGCCCAGCGTCAGGGTCAGTGCGAGCAGCACGCCAGCCACCCAGGCGCGTCGGCGGATACAGAATTGGGCAATATGTTCGATCATGCTGTTGTCTCGGATGAAGTGGGCCATGGCAGGGATCAGGGTTTCAGAGGCGACCAGCGCCGGTCGTTCCAGCGACCAAGGTCGGCGCCGGCCAGCCAGAGATCGTTGCCGACGGCCAGGGCACGGGTGTGCCAGGACAGGTTGCGGTCATCCAGAACGCCGACCTTCCAGCTGTCGGCCTCGCCGCTGCCGCTCACCCAGCGCCCCAGCGAGCCGGTGGCGAACCAGCGAGCCTGGGTCGGGTTCCACAGCACGTCGAACAGGTGATCGCGTATGCCCAGGTTGATGTTCTGCCACTGCCGGCCAGCATCGCTGGTCACCAGCAGCGCACCTTCCAGGCCGACCGCCACACCGTTCTGTGCATCGCGAAACTGCACCGACATCAGCGAGCCGGGCAGCGGCGCTTCGATTGCTTCCCAGTGCTGACCGAGGTCATCGCTGCGCAGGATGCGGCCGAATTCACCAACCACCACCAGCTGACCGCCATCGAGGATGGCCACATCGTTCCAGGCCACGTCTTCTTCTTCGCGCAGGCGCTGCCAGCTCTGGCCATAGTCATGGCTGATCAGCAACGCACCCATCTCGCCGGTGGCGATGGCCAGGCCGCCCGCAGCGATACGCACGCGGTTGAGCTTGTTGGCGACCTGCGAGCGCGGCACATTGGCCGCCGCTTGCCAGAAATGACCGCCGTCCAGGCTGAACAGCACAACGCCGTCGTTACCGACCGCCACGGCATGGCTGCCGTCCCATGCGGCGATGTCCTGCAGGGTGAGTTCGGTCGGCGTAGTCAGGCGGCGTAACTGGCCGTTCGCAGCGAAAGCGAGGATCTTGCCATTCGAGCCGCTGGCCCAGACTTCACCGCCCGGGGTCAGGGCCAGACCGTAGAAATGGTCCCGTCGTTCGAGCAGCGGCGGCGTCACCGTGGCGCCCACCGGTTGCGGTTTGATGAACAGACCGGCCCACAGCAGGCCGCCGATGATCGCCCACGGAAGCGCCGCCATCAGGGCACGCAGGGCGCGTTGACCGAGGGTCGCAGGCGACACCGGCAAGGCCGTGGTTTGATCGATTTTTATAAGTTTTGACATGGGTCGATTCCGCCGGGTTAGCGTCGTCTATGGCTGACGACTGAGGCAGTTCGACTCTAAAGTCATGGCCGAACAGGGGACTATCCCGGCACTGCCTGACTTGTCCCTTGGGCGCCAATTAATGTCGAAGCGGGCATTTTTCGGAGTGACGGGCGCGCCGCGAACCCTGACCGGTCCGCCGCACGCTACCGGTGCTTACAGTCGAAAGCGGCTGACCAAACCGTTCAGGCGACCCGCCAGGGTCTGCAGGTGGTGACTGCGCTGGTGAACCTGGCCAGCACTCTGTGAAGCGCTTTGCGCGGAACTGGCGATGGTCACCAGGCTTTTCGACAGCTGTTCACTGGTGGTGGCCTGCTGCTCGGTAGCCGTGGCAATCTGCCGGCTCATGTCGCGCACCTGGCCAATCATTTCGGTGATGCGCTGCAGTGCCATGCCGGCCTCACGCGCGTTGGCGACATTCGCCTGAGAGGTGTCGCGGCTCTTCTGGACCATCGCCACCACACTGCGCGTGCTGTCCTGGATCATGCCGATGCTCTTGCCGACTTCCTCGGTCGAGCTGTGCGTGCGCCGCGCCAGGGCGCGCACTTCGTCGGCAACGACGGCGAAACCACGGCCCTGCTCGCCGGCCCGCGCCGACTCGATCGCCGCGTTGAGTGCCAGCAGGTTGGTTTGCTCGGCTATATCACGGATCACCGCCACCACTACGCCAATGGCCTGGCTGGCTTGGTCCAGTTGTCCGGTCAGCTGGGATATCTGTCCGAGCAGCTGCGCATCCTCGACGATGGCGCTGCTTAACCGGGCCACCGTGGCCTGCCCCTGCGCCACCGCCAGATCCCCCTCCTGGGTGGCCTGTGCAGCCTGAACGGCATTGGCGGCCACCTCCTCGACGGTCATGGCCATCTGCTGCATAGCGGTGGCCAGCTGACCGATCTCATCTCGCTGGGTATCGACCACGACGCCGGTGGACTGGCTTTCCTGCTGCAGGCTGGTGGAGGTCTGTTGCAGGGACTCGCTGTTGCMTTTGATCTCTCCCACCAAGTCGGCCATGGTGCCAAGGAAGCCGTTGAGTGCATGGGCCAGGGTTGCCAGCTCGTCGCGCCCCTTGACCGGTAGGCGCGACCGCAGGTCCGCCTCGCCCGAGGCCAGCTGCGCAATGGCCTGCACCACCACATTCAGCGGTCGCGCCATGGCTTGGCCAAGCAACAGGATCAGACCACCGACCAGCAGCACGGCGACGCTGCCGAGAATGAGCATCTTGATCGCGAGGGTCTTGACGCCACCGAGCACCGCCGCGCTGGGCAGGGCAACGCCGAACGACCAGGGTGTAGCGGTATTGCCGATGACGACCGGCACCGCGAGCATGAAGACTTCTTCGCGCATCGCCGGTGAGACGAAGCGCAGGGACAGGGACTTGCCGTTACGCACCGCATCGATCATCGACTGCAAGTGGTCGCCCAGAAAATCCGCCTCGGTATCGGCTTCACGGCGACCCACACGCGTCGGATCAGGATGAGCGACCAGCGTCGTATCATGGGCAGTCAGCGCCGCCAGACCTACATCCAAAGGGCGCAGTTGGCCGACTCGCCGCTGCAGTTGATCGGCATCCAGGCCCAGGCCCAGTGTGCCGACAAGCTGCCCGTTCACGCGCACCGGCACTTGCACGAGGATCACCGGTCGCGATGCAGAAAGGCCAGGTAGCGCACGCGGCGGCGCGACACTTTCGCGCTCGCCCCCCATAGTTCCCAGCGCCTCGCGCACCGCCTCACGTGATGCGCCCGGGGCCGGCTGCAGGCCCTGCTCGCCGCGTAGCCAATACAGCGTGTCGCCGGTTTGCGCAGGCAACCACCAGGCGGCGCTTGCCTGCGGGCTGTTCTGCAACAGCGATTCGAGCAACTGATCAGCGATGCGGCTGTCCACCAGCTTGCCGTCGACTATTTCCCGCGACAGCAGGTCAGCACTGGTCCGCACGCCTTGCAGCGCGCTGTCAAACCAGGCGGCAATCTCGGCGGCTTGTTGATGGACGATGGCGTCCACCGCAACTTCCGCCAGTGCCTCGGTAGAGGTGCGACTCGACTGGTAGACCAACAGTATTGTCGCCAGATAGATCAACAGCGTCAGTGGCAGGATGGTGAACAGTAGTTTGTTCTTCAGGGATAGGTTGGCCAGCATGACGAACTCCTGTAGAGGGCGGCCAGGCCGAGAGTCCCTGGCCAGCACACTTGCGATGCCCCCGGCGAGCGACTGCCCGCCGGGGGAGCCAGTACCCGGATCAGGACCTGGTGGTGGCCAGCAAGTCCAGCGCCACATCGACGATCATGTCTTCCTGACCGCCAACCATGCGCCGCTTGCCCAGCTCGACGAGGATGTCGAGGGTCTTGAGGCCGTACTTGGCGGCGGCGATTTCGGCGTGGCGCAGGAAGCTCGAATAGACCCCGGCATAGCCCAGCGCCAGGGTTTCGCGATCGACCCGCACCGGCCGGTCCTGCAGCGGACGGACAATGTCATCCGCCGCGTCCATTAACGTGTAGAGATCGGTGCCGTGATTCCAGCCGAGGCGCTCGGCAGCGGCGATGAACACCTCCAGCGGCGCGTTGCCGGCCCCGGCGCCCATCCCGGCGAGGCTGGCATCGATGCGGTCACAGCCCTCCTCCACCGCCGTGATCGAGTTGGCCACACCGAGGCTCAGGTTGTGGTGGGCATGCATGCCGGTTTCGGTTTCCGGCTTGAGCACCGCCTTGAACGCGCGGAAGCGCTCGCGCACGTCCTGCATGTTCATCGCCCCGCCGGAGTCGGCCATGTACACGCAGGTCGCGCCGTAGCTCTCCATCAGTTTGGCCTGCTGCGCGAGGTGCTCCGGCGCGATCATGTGGCTCATCATCAGGAAACCGACGGTGTCCATGCCTAGCTCGCGGGCGTATTCGATGTGCTGTTTCGACACATCCGCTTCAGTGCAATGGGTGGCGATGCGCACCACCCGGGCACCGGCGTCGTAGGCCGCCTTGAGGTCATGCACCGTACCGATGCCGGGCAACAACAGGGTGGTGATTTTGGCGTGGCTGATCACATCGGCGGCCGCTTCAATCCACTCCAGATCGGTATGGGCGGCGAAGCCGTAGTTGAAGCTCGAACCTTGCAGGCCGTCGCCGTGGGCGACTTCGATCGCGTCGACCCTGGCCTTGTCCAAGGCGCGCGCTATGTCCTGCACGTTCTGGATCGAATACTGATGGCGTACGGCGTGGCTGCCGTCGCGCAGGGTGACGTCGGAGATGTAGAGTTTTTTGCCGTTCATGAAATTCTCCTCAGGCCTGTTGCATCGACTGCGCCATGCGCTCGGCGGTGGCCAAGGCTGCGGAGGTCATGATGTCGAGGTTGCCGGCATAGGCTGGCAGGTAATGGGCGGCGCCTTCGACTTCGAGGAACACCGAGGTCTTGAGGCCGGAGAATTTGCCCAGGCCAGGGATGTTCAGTGGTGCGTCTTCAGGAATCACGTCGAACTGGACTTTCTGCTTCAAACGATAGCCCGGCACATAGGCCTGCACCGCAGCCGCCATCTCGACGATGGAGGCTTCGACCCTGGCTTGGTCGACCGCTTCGGACAACACAAACACCGTGTCGCGCATCATCAACGGCGGCTCGGCCGGGTTCATCACGATGATCGCCTTGCCCTTGGCTGCACCGCCGATCACTTCGATAGCCTTGGAGGTGGTTTCGGTGAATTCGTCGATGTTGGCGCGAGTGCCGGGACCGGCGGATTTGCTGGCGATCGAGGCGACGATTTCGGCGTAATGCACCTTGGCCACCCGCGATACCGCCGCGACCATCGGGATGGTCGCCTGACCGCCGCAGGTGACCATGTTGACGTTGAGCTGGTCGAGGTTCTGTTCCAGGTTGACCACCGGCACACAGTACGGGCCGATGGCCGCCGGGGTCAGGTCGATCAGGCGAATCCCCGGCTTGACCGAACGCAAGAAGGCGTCGTTCTTCACGTGGGCGCCGGCCGAGGTCGCATCGAAGACGAAATCGATGTCCTTGAACACGTCCATGCGAGTCAGGCCTTCGACGCCTTCGTGGGTGGTGGCCACGCCCATGCGCTGAGCGCGGGCCAGGCCGTCGGAGGCTGGATCGATACCGACCATCACCGCCATGTCCAGGTAACGGGCATTGCGCAGAATCTTGATCATCAGGTCGGTGCCGATGTTGCCCGAGCCGATGATGGCGACTTTGAGTTTTTTCATGGGTAGTGCCTCTTATGCAAAGTCGACAGCAACGCGACCGATACCGTCGATAACGGTTTCGAACCGATCACCGGCCGCGACCGTGACCATCGGCCCGAGCGCGCCGGTCAGGATGATGTCGCCGGCCTTGAGCGGCTCACCGAGCCGCGCCATGGTGCGGGCCAGCCAGACGGCCGCATTGAGTGGATGACCGAGGCATTCGGCGCCGCTGCCGCTGGAGACCTCTTCGCCATTGCGGGTCATGTGCATGCTGGCCTGGCGCAGGTCGAGCCCATCGATACGTCGGGCAGGGCCACCCAATACAAAGCAGCCACTGGAGGCGTTGTCAGCCACGGTATCGACGAAACGGATGTTCCAGCCTTGAACACGACTGCCGACGATTTCCAGCGCCGGCAATACGAATCCGGTGGCCGCCAGGACCTCAGCGAAAGTGGTGTCGACGCTTGGCAGGTCGCGCTCCAGGATCAGCGCGATTTCGGCTTCAATCTTCGGTTGCAGCACGCTGGCCAATGGCACCACCTGGTTGTCGCCGTAACACATGTCGGCGAACARGGTGCCGAAGTCCGGCTGATCCACACCCAATTGACATTGCACCTTGGGATTGGTCAGGCCGATCTTGCGACCGACCACGCGCCGACCGTTGGCGACGCCATGGGCGACGTTGAGCCGCTGAATGGCATAAGCGGCCTCGGCGTTGTCTTCGCCAATCTGTTCACGCAGCGGTTCGATCGCTTCACCGCGGGCCTGGGCCTGGCGCAAGGCGCTGGCCAGTTGATCCAGAGTTTGTTGGGTAACACTCATAACTCACCTCAGAGATTGCGCGCCGTTCAAGCCCCGCCCGATACCCTGCCAAGAGGGTATCGAGCATCCCTGTCGCTGGAGTGGGAGGAACCGAAGTCCGCCAGCGCCAGGTGCCCGATCAGTGGCTCAGGAAATCCAGCACCATGCGGTTGAACTTGTCGGCGTGCTCCCACTGCGCCCAGTGGCCACAGCTGTTGAACACGTGCAGTTCGGAATTGGGGATGCCGGCGATCAGCCGCAGACCGGTGTCCATGGGTACGAAGCGGTCGTTACGGCCCCAGATGACCAGCGTCTGCGCCATGATTTCGCCCAGACGCGGACCGAAATCAGGGAACTGTTTCGGATTGATGGAATGGCTCTCGACGAAATTTTCCAGGTGGTCCCGACGTGACAGCATGTTGTCCAGGCGAGTCTGGAACAGCGCTTCAGTGAGGTCGCTGGTGTCGAAGACAAAGACGTTCATCATCTTCTTCAGGTTCTCGACGGTCGGCTCCCGGTACAGCCCCTGCAGCAACTTGATGCCTTCGGTCGGCATCGGCACGAACGAACTCGCACCACCGGTACCGCCGCCCATCAGCACCAGTTTGCCGACCCGCTGCGGGTTGGCCAGAGCGAAGGCGACAGCGCTGTGACCGCCCATGGAGTTACCGAGAATATGCACTCGCTCAAGGCCCAGTACATCGAGCAGCCCCTCCAGCACGCGGGCATTAAGATCCGAGCGTGAGCCGGTGCAAACGATGGAGTCGCTCTTGCTCCAGCCTGGGCAATCCATGAGGATCACCCGATAGCCGGCCTCGACCAATGGCTCGATGTTGCGGTTGAAGTTGGCCCAGCCGCTGGCGCCCGGACCAGAACCGTGCAGCATCACTACCGTCTCGGCGCCTTGGCCGCAGTCGTTGTAATGGATGTTCAGCTCAAGATCGCCTTCGTTGATACGAGCGAATTTGCTGCTGGACGCTTCGGTCAGGGCTTGGGATGTTTCTCTCATTGGCTAACTCCTTGAGTTCAGAGAATGGCATTACGAAGTCGCTTCAGACCGACGGTTGGGCACTGAGCGAGCCGAAGCCAGCGATCCATTCGGGAATCGGGCGGTAGTAACGGTCGTTTGCCTGATAGGGGCCAAAGGCCGAGAGCGCGGCGAAAGCCGCCACCCAGGTTTTCACTTCGTGAGTGGACTTACCGGCAAGGGCAGACAGCTCGGCATTGCCCAATCCGTCCAGTTCGGCAAGGCGGCCCTCGGCAAGAATGTCGAGGAACTGCTGATCCCATTCCGGATTGAGCGGGTGCAGCGAACTCTGGTCTTCGATGAAGCGTTGAGCCGCGAGGATGACCCGCTGCTGGCGCGCTTCACGCTCATCGGCCGGCAGGTTTCGGCCGCTGCCCATCAGTCGGTCGGCCATGCGGGCATCCACTTTGGCCAGTTCCGGCACCGGCGGCTGATGCGACAGACCGCCAGATGCAAGGAACAGGACCCGTTTATTCAGCGTGCGGGCAAAAGTCCCGATGGCCTCGCCGAGCAGGCGGGCCCGCTGGAAACCCGGAAGCGGGATGGCCACCGAGTTGACGAAGACCGGGATTACCGGGCAACGATCGAGTCCGCCAAGCAGCAGCTCGAGCGGTTGGGCAAAGCCATGATCCACCTGCATGCGATAAGACACCGCAACATCGACGCCAGCCTCCAGCACTGTATTAGCGCAAGCTTCGGCCAGATCCCCGGGAACACTGAGCGGACCGGCAGCGGTGCCGAAGTCGCCGATGGCATGGGCGGCCATGCCAATGCAGAACGATGGCATCACGTCATAGAAAAAGCCGTTGTAGTGATCCGGTGCGAACAGGATCACCAGCTCCGGATCGAACTGCGCGATCCGCTGCCGGGCGTCGGCCACCACGCCATCGACCTCGGCCAGCACCGCCGGAAGCGGATCGACATGACCGACCAGCGGGGTATGCGACAGGCATTGCAGGTAGGCACTCACTTCAGGCCACCGTGCTTACACGAAAGGGTGACTCGGTACGTCGCATCATTCATGAGCGATCAACTCCGTAGCAGACATCAGTAACCAACCTTGATTGGCGCTCTGGTTTCGTCGGTTGGCATCTCACGCAAAAACTTCGTCCGGCAAGGCACGTGGTCGTCGGTGCTCATTTCTAACAGCGGTCCCAATACGTCGCCATCGACATGACCCGATCATAGGAAGCTCTCCCGGCATCGGCGCTCCAATGGGTTACGCCGTTATCCCGACAGCGCAAAAAGCTGCGCCAAAGAACGACTTTTCTTTGGACGAAAAAAATGGACCTCTTTTCAGAGATCCAATTTTTAATGGCCCGCGCTTGCGTTAAGCGAAGTCGATAGGCGTATCAGTGCTTCATGCAGTTATCGAGGCTCCAGCCGTACAGCCATTGTATGGCGTCGTAGAACTGCTCCTGCGCACGTCCGTCCCATAGCTGATTGCGCACCTGACGCTCGACGCCTTTGGCGTGGTAGAGGCGTCCCATCTCCCTGGCCGACCAGAGGATTCGGGCGGTGCGTGGGATACGGATGGTTTCGTACAGACGGAAAGCCGCTTGCAGGTCGAAGTTGCATTGCTTGACGGCCTGCCCCAGTACCACGGCGTCCTCCAGTGCGCTGCAGGCGCCTTGGGCCAGGTATTGGGTCATGGGATGCGCGGCGTCGCCGAGGATGGTCGCGCGACCTTCGCCCCAATTTTCCACCGGCTCACGGTCAGCCGTGGCCCAGCGCCGCCAGGAGGTCGGACGGTCAAGCATTTGCCGTGGGCGCGGGTGAATACCTTCGAAGTAGCTCAACACTTCCTCTTTGCTGCCTTCGGTAACGCCCCACTCTTCCTGTTCCTTGCTGTGGAAGGTGACGACCAGATTGTATTGCTTGCCACCACGCAGCGGGTAATGCACCAGGTGGCAACGCGGGCCTGCCCAGAGCATCGGCGCGTTAACGCGCAAGTCCTCGGGCATGTCATTTTCCTCGACCACCGCGCGGTACACCACGTGCCCGGTCACCCGCGGCGGCTCGCCATGCAGTGCATCGCGAACCACCGAGCGCACACCGTCGCAGCCAATCACGGCATCGGCGCGGTAGGTATTGCCGTGACTGTCGGTCAGCGTTACGCCATCGGCGTCCTGCTCAAGGTTTTTAATGCAGACCGAGGTTTTGAACTGAATCAGCGGGTTGTTTTGCACCACTTCCAGAATCGACAAATGAATGTCGACACGGTGGATTACGCCATAGGGGTTGCCGAAGCGCTTGCGGAACGCTTCACCGACATCGATGCGAGCGACTTCGTGGGCATCGATTGCATCCATCATGATCAGATGATCAGTGAACACCGAGCGACTCCGTGCGGCCTCGCCCGCTCCCAGAGCGTCGAGCGCCGCATAGGCATTCGGGCCAAGCTGGATGCCGGCACCGATCTCGCCGATATGGTCAGCCTGCTCCAGTAGCAGTACCGCAATACCCTGTTGGGTCAATGCCTGGGCAGCGGCGAGGCCACCGATGCCTCCACCGACGACGATAACCGACTGTTTTTTATCTTGTGCAGTCATGATTCTGGTCTCCAAATACGTTGCTGAGCAGGCTGCTTGAATGAGCAGCGAAGCCTGCCGATTGGTTATGCAATGAAGTCGGGCTGCCGTGCAGGTGCGGCAGCCAGAAATGCAGGCAGCTCCAGGCAATGGCGATACACCGCCATCACCCGCGGGTAAGAGGAAAGGTCGCAGCCCATGCGCTCGGCATTGGCCACTTGCGGTATCAGGCAGCAGTCGGCCAGGCCAGGCTCGTCACCCATACAGTAGTCGCCGCTGCCATGGCGGCGCAGCAGCGCTTCGACGGCGCCCAGGCCTTCGGCCACCCAATGTTTGTACCAGGCAGTCTTTTGCTCAGCGGTGACGGCCAATACGTTCTGCAGGTAATTGAGTACCCGTACGTTGTTGACGGGATGGATATCGCAGCCGATCAGGTTGGCGATTTCCAGCACGCGGGCACGCTGCAGGGCATCGGCCGGGATCAGACGTGGGCCGGGGTACTGGCTGTCGAGGTAGTCRATGATGGCCAGGGATTGGGTCAACAGATCGCCATCGGCGTTGAGCACCGGCACACCGCCAATTGGGCTGCGCTCGCGATGTTCGCCACTGTATTGTTGACCGACCCGCAGGTTGATGCCCTGGTAGTCGTAGGGCAGCTCCTTCAACGCAAGCGCGATACGCACCCGGTAGGAGGTGGAGCTGTTGAAGAAACTGTAGAGCTTCATAGTGACAGTACCTATGGCAGATCAATGAACGACGATTGGGGTCTGCTGCAGCGAGCGGCTGTAGCGTAGGCCCATCAGAAATATCGCCACGCTGGCCAGCACGGCGGGCACCATCAGGAGGGTGAAGACGCCGCTAAAGCCCATACCCATGCCTAGCATCCAGCCACCGCCGAGGGTACCGAGAACCGCGCCGATGCGGCCGACACCGTGGGCCCAGCTGACCCCGGTGGCACGCATGGTGGTCGGGTAGAAGCCGGCAGCCAGCGCATTGGCCCCCACTTGCGATCCACTGATGCAAAAGCCCATGCCGAACACCCCGAGAATCAACAGGATGTACTGATCATGGAAGAGACCAATCGCCATCAGGCAGAAAGCACCGGTGATGTAGGCGCAGACCAATACCCGGAATGGGTTGCAGCGATCCATGGCCCCACCCAGGACGATAGCGCCCACGGTGCCGCCGACCTGAAACATGGCGCTGACCAGCGCCGCCTGGCTGAGCTGCAGGCCGGTATCCTTGATCAGGATCGGCAGCCAGCTGGTCATCATGTAAATGATCAGCAGACTCATGGAGAACGAACTCCACAGCAGCAGGGTTCCGATGCGATGGCTACCGCTGAGAATCTGGTGGATCGGCGACTGGCGAGTGTTGGATTCACCGATACCATCGTGAATCTCGTAGCTGAGATTGCTTGCCAGCGGTTGCGCTGAAATGCGTTGCAAAATGGCGCTGATCCGCGTCGCAGGCGCCGAGTGCTGCACCAGGAATCGCACCGACTCAGGCAACAGTACAAACAGAAATGGCAGACACAACAGCGGCAACAGGCCGCCAAGAAACAGCACGCTGCGCCACCCAAACACTGGGACCATCTGGGCGGCTACCACACCCCCGAGCGCCGAGCCCAGGGTGAAACCGCAGAACATGGTGGTGACCATCAACGAGCGACGGCGCTGAGGACAGTACTCGGAGGTCAGGGTGATCGCATTGGGCATGGCACCACCCAATCCGAGACCAGTGAGAAATCGCATCGCGGTCAAGCCAAGGACATCCTGCGATGCACAGGCGGCCAGGCTCCACCCACCGAAGAATAAAACGGAAATCAGCAATATGGTTTTGCGACCGAAACGGTCAGCCAACGGGCCTGCGATGAAAGCCCCCAGCATCAGACCCAGCAATGAAGCGCCGAGTACCGGGTTGAGTTGCGCAGGCGTCAAACCCCACTCCTCGCGCAAGGCCGGGGCGATGAAACCGACGGCGGCAGTGTCCAGACCATCAATGGCCGTTACCAGAAAGCATAAGCCCAGAACCAACCACTGAAAGGGGCTGACCGGCCTGGTGTCGATGAAGTCCTGTACATCCACACTGTTATTTTTATCAGTGGAAGACATGAGCGAATCCTCCGGCCCTGCACATTTTTCGGGCCATGTATTGGCGGTTTGATCCGGGGCCGGCGGCGTGGAGCCGGCCCGGAGCGGGTTAAACGACGTCGACCTGGATCTCGCCCAAGCCTTCGACGCCACCGGTCATGCGCTCGCCGACCACCACCGGGCCCACACCTTCCGGCGTACCGGTCATGATCAAGTCGCCAGGCTGCAGTTCGAAGAAGCGCGAGAGATAGCTAATGGTTTCCG
The DNA here is from genome assembly GCF_056402055.1 of Pseudomonas sp. P4_C4. Lineage (NCBI taxonomy): Bacteria > Pseudomonadati > Pseudomonadota > Gammaproteobacteria > Pseudomonadales > Pseudomonadaceae > Pseudomonas > Pseudomonas sp. P4_C4. Next base: position 81,096 of record NZ_JBFUID010000025.1, read on the forward strand.
GGACAGACCAGATCAGCTTGTCGATATCGCTGCGTTGCTTGTCAGTGCCATTGACCTGCAGCCACAGACCGGCCTTGCTCGGGTGGCCAATCTGGCTGGCCGGGTGCAACGGACCGATCGGAGCCGAGGCATCGAACGCCTTGCCGATTTCCCAGGGGCGGCCCATTTCGCGCATTTTCATCTGCAAGTCACGGCGGGTCATGTCCAGGCCGACGGAGTAGCCATAGACATAGTCGTTGGCCTGCTCCAGCGGAATATCGCGACCTGCCTTGCCAATGGCCACGACGAGCTCGATTTCGTAGTGGTAGTTGCTGGTTTCGGCCGGATAAGGCAGTTCCAGGGGCTGGTAATAAGCCACCGGCACAACGGAGTCGGCCGGTTTGCAGAAAAAGAACGGCGGCTCGCGGTCGGGATCAAAGCCCATTTCCCGCGCATGAGCGGCGTAGTTACGGCCAACGCAATACACCCGGCGCACCGGAAAAGTGTCAGCGCTGCCATTGATCGACAGTGCAGTAACCGCTTGAGGCTCGACAACGTAAGTCATGCTCGACTCCTGATAGAAACGAATTGGGGGTTAACGGGTTTCACGGGATTCGCGAAGAATGCCCAGCGCTTCCTGGACCGGTCGGTCAGAGAAGCTGAACAGCACGCAGTCTTCATCGGTCTGAAAATTCACCGCCGCCCAACTCGGCACAACGAAGATGTCGCGGGCTTCAAACTCATGGCGTTGGCCRGCGATGTTGACGCTGCCCCGACCTTCCACGACCGAAAAAACCGTGGCATCGGTATTGCGGTAAGTCTGGCCACGGAAGCCTCGCGGCAGAATTTGCATGAAGGTCGCGATGGTCGGCATCGGCCAGCCGCCGGTAAGCGGATTCACGTAGCGCAACTTCACCCCATCCCACGGATCGACCTGATCCTGGCGCAACAGGATGTCGAGCGCCTCGCGAGTACGGGCATAGGGGTAGTTGAATACAGGCGAAGTTCGCGAGCTGGATTCATGGCGCATCGGCAGTAAATTCATGCCATAGCGCGCGTAGCTGTTGCCTTCGGGGCGGGTCAGTGGCTGAACCGGCTCCTCGTAGTTTTCGGCGAATCCAGCGCCAAAAAAACGCACCATGGGAATGTCCAGACCATCGAGCCAGATCACCGGCTCGCCGCCTTCGGCTTCAGTCGGGTTGCCATGGTCATGCCAGGTCCAGGAGGGTGTGATGATGAAGTCGCCGGGCTCCATGGTCGTGCGTTCGCCGTCGACTGCCGTAAACGCCCCACGACCTTCGACAACAAAGCGCAGCGCCGATTGACTGTGGCGATGGCTTGGGGCGATCTCACCCGGCAAGATCATTTGCAGTCCGGCGTACAGGCTCGAGGTGATCGAAGCCGAGCCACGGATGGCAGGATTCTCCAGGACCAGAACGCGACGAACCGCTTCTTCTGCCGTGATCAAACGACCCGCTTCAGTCAGATAAGGGCGCAATTCCCGATAACGCCATAACGCACCGACACAGGCATCGGCGGGCTCTTTGGGCACAAGATTGTGCAGCTGCTCCCAAAGCGGAAAGAGATGGTGCTTGTCGATGCGCTGGTAAAAATCGGCACGCACATCGTTGATTTTGTTATTCATCAGGACACCCTGGCGAGTTAGCCGAAGGTCAAACCCTTTAGCCGGGTAAACGCTTCGAAGAGCGGTTTCCATGCGTGGTGGAAACCGTGGCCCGATGAATTATCCTGCAGCATCCCATATCCTAATAATGCTATTTTATGATGCATCCATGCTAATAAATATATAGGTAAAAAGATGGACTGGACCCGCCGACTACGACTCAGTCACCTGCAATTGCTGATCAGCCTGGCCGAGACCGGAAGTATCAGTGAGGCTGCACGGGTGACGTTCACGACTCAGCCGGCCCTTTCGAAATGGCTGAAGGAACTGGAGGACAGTGTTGGCGCGCCCTTATTCGAACGCCATGCCCGCGGGCTCAAACCGACCTCTCAAGGACAGATGCTGCTGGGTCATGCACAGCGGGTTTTGAGTGAAATGGACCGGGCCCAGCAGAATCTGGCGGCCATGCAGGAAGGTAGTTCGTATCGTGTGGCCATCGGCACTTCACCTGCTTCTGCGCCTAACCTGGTGCCGGCGGCGATCATCCAGTTTCTGCGTTTACATCCCAATGCACAGGTGGAGCTTCAGGAAAACACCATGAATGTGCTGCTCGAGCGACTGGAGCAAGGGCAACTGGACCTGGTGGTTGGCCGCTTCGATAACTTCGCCCCACGTCACAGTCTGTGCAGCGAACTGCTGTATGAAGAGACCATGCGGGTGATCAGCAGGCCGGGACACCCGTTGACCTGCCAACCTTCACTGGACTGGGAGGCATTGCATGCCTTCGACTGGATTATGTGGCCGGTGGGCACGCCAATTCGCAGCAAGCTGGACATCGCCCTGACCAACGCCGGTCAACGGCCTTTACCCTATCGGGTGGAGTCATCCTCGCTGATTGCAAACCTGTGGCTGCTGCAATTGAGCGACATGCTCTCGATCGCCTCGGACCGCGTGGCCGACCACTTCACCCAGCGCGGCCTGATCGTCCCGCTGGAGTTTGAACTCGATGCCCTCGGCACATTGGGAATGTGCTGGCGCAAAGGGACAGAGAGCGACCCTGGGATCACCGACCTGCTCGATAGCCTGCGCTACGCGTCAGCCAATCAGATCGAGTTTCCGGATGCTCGCTGAATAAGGCGCCGTAGTGTCCTGTTAGCCACCACGTCATAGCTCGAGTTGCAGACACAAGCGTCGCGCTTCAGTGCGTACTACGCAAAAAGTCCTTGAGCCGCTGCGCCAGGCTTTCCAGGATTCGGGGGCTGTAATGCTGACGATCCCACGCAGCGTGCAGGGTGACCTCATGTTCAATTCCGGAGTAGGTGGCGAGGCCTGGATCAACACACCGTACAGACCGTAGCGCGGCAAATCGGTGACGACGCCTACTCCCCCGACCGTTGGCCGCGAGAGCCTGGATGATCTGCGATTTCGCGCAAGGATCCCCATGAACCACCATGCCCTACTAGTACAACGTTGATTCTCAGTATCTGCCTGATCACCTTGTTCGGTGCGCTCGGCTAGTCGCCATAAGCTAACCCCCAGTGGACAAGAGTTGGAGAAGACTGCCTGACGAGCCGTCAACTAGGTCCATCCCTGCCCTCCATCGCCAAATTTCCTGCGGGGGACATTGGCACACAGAAATCTTGCGTCCATCTCCTCCGGAAGAGGTGATGATTCCACCCAGAGTGTGAGTTAGCAGCGGATTTGGCACCGACCAGGACCTTGCAAGAGATTCCGAGCTGACCGCTAGAAGCCGCGGCCGACGGATCTTTCG